>JAIFKY010000271.1 GCA_020049345.1 Anaerolinea sp. | reverse complement strand
GCTTTAGTAATGGGCTCGTAGCTCAATGGCAGAGCAGTGGCCTTTTAAGCCATTTGTTGAGGGTTCGACCCCCTCCGAGCTCACAAAAAAGGCCTCCAAAAATTGGAGGTCTTTTTTTTATTCTTCTTCGTCCGACTCGTCAACATCGTCTTCATCGAGAGTTAGGAGTTCAAACTTGTTGAACTCTTCGGTAAAGTTCAGATTTTCAAGGGCATCTTCAAGAAATTCAACCAGGTCTTCATCTTCGGTTTGATCAATTAGGGCAACAAGATAGGTGCGGGCATCATCGCCGCCGATCTGTGAAAGCGCCCAAATTGCGGCTGTTGCCACATCATCATCCACTTCTTCATCTTCAAGAACTTGGAGCAGGATGGGGGAAGCCGCCTCAATGATCAGTTGCCCCGCCGCTTCAATTGCCGCAAATTTGATCTGCGGATCTTCGTCAAGCAACATGCTGACTACGTTTTCGTTCCAGCGCTCATCGTGTGAGCGTCCCATGGCGCGCAGGGCAGTGGCAATCCAGGCGGGATCGACGCGCTCGAAGGCTGATTCGATCAACGCGGCAACTTCGGATCGGGAAGAGAAGCTAAGAGACTCAAGCGCGCGTTTGCGCAGCGTTGAATCGTCTTCGCTGTGAATGACCGAGATTAAGGCGTCTTCTATTTTGCGCTGCTGGTCTTCTTTTACTTTTTCCAATTCGCCCAACAGGATGAATTCGCCGAGTAGCTGCACGGCTTCCATGCGCGGAGCAAGTTCTTCGTCGTGCAGGAAAATATCAACTAATTTTCCGCCAAGTTTCGGATCGTCTGATTCAACGAGCAGGCGGATGGCGCGCGCGCGCACTTCACCGTCAGGGTCAGTCAATAACGCGCGTCCAATCTCTTCGTAGGAGACGATGGAGTCAGAGTCTAGGTGAGATAAAAGCCCGTCGAGCAGGATCAGTTTTCGGGGAGGTTGGACACGAGTCCAGACATCCAAAAAAAGTTTGAGGTTTTTGGGGTCGAGGTCTGAATAAAATTTCAGGTGGCTTTGCGGAATATCCTTGTTGGAATCCGACAGGTGAGCGAGAACATTTTGAAAGGAAAGTTTTGTGGCCATAATTAAGGAATTGGAATTTTAGCGGGGTTTACGAAATCCATGATGTTGACAAAAAGCATTAAGCTGATCAGCAGGAGCATGGCAATGCCGTTGACTGTGTTTTCCCATTGGGCGGGGATGCGTTTGCGGAAGAGGATTTCAGGCAGGGTGAATAGGATGCGTCCGCCGTCGAGCGCGGGAATGGGGAGCAGGTTCATTACGCCGAGTGAAATGCTGAGGATGCCGATCAGATTCAATGTCCAGTTGGTAGGCTGGGGGGCGCTTGCGCCTGCGGGAGCGGCGGCGACTTCCTGCCGGCTGGAGACGTCTTCTTCGACCGCGACATCAAACATATCAAAGATGCCTTTGAAGCCGATGAAGCGCGCGTCGGCGGGGGCGATTGCGCCCTGGATCAACGCGATAGGCAAATAGACGATGGTGGCGGCCTGAACGGCTGTTATTAGAAATCCGCCGGAGACGCTTTCAATAAATGTGGCTGGGCGTGTTGGGTTGCCAAGCGAAACGCCAAGCGCGCCTTCACTTGCCTTTCGCGTGGATAGCGGCGTGGCTGTGAGTGTGATCTGTTCGCCGTTGCGTTCGATAAGCAGTTCAACGGGTTGATCAAGGTTTGCTTTTATGAGCGCAATGGCAGGAGTTACCTCAGTTACGTTTTGCCCGTTGATGGCAAGCAGAATATCATCGGTTTGTATGCCTGCCTGTTGCGCGGGCGAGTTGGCAGAGACTGAGTTTATTTGGATGGCGCCGGGCGTTGGCATTCCTTCAGAAGAAATGAGAAAAGAGAACACCACAATGGCGGTGATCAAATTCATGAGAGGTCCCGCAAATAAAACGACCAGCCGTTTCCACGGGTTGGCTGAGGCGAGTCCGCCTGGCACAGTGGGGTCGTTTTCGCCTTTTGGTCGAATAAAGCCGCCGAGCAGCAACGCGTGAATAGTGAACTCGGTTCCCTGCCAGGTGAAGAGCGTGGCGAGTTTGTAGGATGGCAGTCCAATGCCAAATTCCTCAACTTCGATCCCTGCCCAACGCGCAGCGATGAAATGCCCCAACTCATGCACAAGGATCATTCCACCCAAAGCGAGCAGGAAAATAATTAACGTTACAAATCCAGATACCATTTTTTGTCCTTTGTCTAATTTGACGACAGTTGGGATTATATCTTCAAAAGGATTGGATATAGTTAAAGATTTATTAGATAAATTTCCCCATTATGGTCGAAGCCTCCGTACCACAGAGAGCGCTTCTTAAATCCAAATTTGCACAAAAAAGAGCATTAACCACAGAGAACACAGAGTTCACAGAGATTTTTTAATAAGTTTTTCTCAGTGATCTTCGTGATCTCAGTGGCAAAAAGCATAATATGAAACACTCTCTCAGCGATCTCTGCTCCGTGATTAAGAGGCTGTTTAATAACTTCACCACGAAGTCACCAAGACACAAAGCCACAAAGCCACAAAATTTTTCTATTCGAGTCTTTGAGGCTTCGTGCCTTTGCGGTCAAAAAGCAGACTTATTAACTCACCTTACGCAGTGTCGTTGTCGTTCTGAGCGCAGCGAAGAACCTCTTATTTCAAGGTAGAGACCCTTCGCTCCGCTCAGGGAATCACGCTTTAGGTGCGTAAGGTGACATATTAAAGTCATTTGGCAAGCCCGATCCATGCGCTTCGAAAGCAGGTTCTTTGAACTCTGGTAAATGTTGATACTTTAATTTCTCAAACTGTGAATTGGCGCGGGTATCTTTCCCGCAAATTGAATAAAGCGCGCAGACTTGCCCACGTTCCGCACTGGCATGATGGCGCTCTCGCCGAACAAACCGCCGAAGGAGACAAATTCGCCGGCTTCCCTGCCGGGAACTGGAATTAGGCGCACTGCGGTTGTTTTGTTATTAATCATTCCAATTGCCATTTCGTCGGCAATGATGGCGGCGATGGTGCCTGCATCCACCGAGCCGGGAATGGCGATCATATCGAGACCCACTGAACAAACGCAGGTCATGGCTTCCAGTTTTTCCAGCGTCAGGCTTTCATCGCGGACAGCATTTGCAAGGATCTGATCTTCGCAGACAGGAATGAAAGCGCCACTTAACCCACCGACACTTTGACTGGCAAACGCACCGCCTTTTTTGACCGCGTCGTTGAGCATTGCCACAATTGCGGTTGAGCCGGGCGCGCCGACAGAATCAACACCCAAAATTTGAATAATCTCGCCAACGCTGTCGCCGACGTTCGGCGTGGGCGCAAGGGATAGATCAACCACGCCGAATGGAACGTCAAGCGCTTTGGCAACCTGCCGTCCAATGAGTTCGCCGCAGCGCGTTACGCGGAAAGCCGTGCGCTTGATTTCCTCGGCAAGGTCGTGCAATCCCAAATTCTGGCTGCCATCTTGCGCTATTTTTCGCTCAAGCGCGCGGGCAATAACGCCAGGTCCACTGACGCCGACATTGATCACAACCTCCGGCTGTCCGAGTCCGTGAATGGCGCCAGCCATAAACGGATTATCTCCGGGTTGATTGGTGAAGACCACAAACTTTGCCGCGGCAAAACCACCCTGATCACTGCTCCGCTCCGCCAGATCTTTTACCGTCTGCCCAAGCAGAACCACGGCATCCATGTTAATGCCAGAGCGTGTGGTGCCAACATTGACAGAACCGCAAACTTTTTGGGTGCAGGTTAGGGCTTCGGGAATGGCGGCGATCAATTCACGATCACCAAGCGTCATGCCGCTGGATACATCGGCAGAAAAGCCGCCAAGAATATCAATGCCCACTTCGGTGGCCGCTTCGTCGAGGGCTTTGGCGATTTCCACAAAACCGGCGGCGTCAAACCCTGCGCCGACATGCGCAATGGGCGTGACAGCGATGCGTTTGTTTACCACAGGCACCGAGTATTCAGCGCTGATGGCTTCGCAGGTTGAGACCAGGTTTCCAGCATGGCGATTAATTTTCTCTTTGATTGCCTGGCAGGTGCGCTCGACGGTTGATCGGTGACAATCAAGCAGGCTGATGCCCATGGTTACTGCGCGGACGTCCAGGTTTTCTTTCTGGATCATATCGACGGTATTAAGAATTTCTTCCGGTCGGATCATATTTTGCTCCCGTTATAAAGTCATCGAATTGGCAGGTTGATCTCGTGCAGCGCCCTGAAAATATCATAATGTTGAAGCACAATTTTGATTCCATTTTCCTGCGAAAATTTCATCAAGTCGCTTCGAACATCGCCAATGGCGGGGCAGCCACTTAAGTCAACAACCAGGATCATGACATACGCTCCGTCTGAAACTGTTGTTGAAAGGTCTAGAATATTAATGGTGTGCGTGACACAAAAGGATGTGATCGACGCCACGAAGCCAACCCGATCATGACCGGTTGCTGTGAGCACGTAGGCGTTTTCAAGATTGGCAGGCTCAAAGTTCAGCGCGCTTTCGTCTGCTTTTCTGACCACCGCTTCAATTACCGCTTCGCTGTGTGAATCTGCTTCAGCCAGTTTTCTCTCAATGGAACGCTGAGTCACTTTCGGCGGGAAAGATGCGAGCAGAATCATTGTGAAATATCCGCAGAGCACACTCTGGCGAACATCGGCAATGTTACCTGCCAGTTCGCTGATGGCTTTGGATACTTCGTGAATAATGCCGATGCGATCACGCGAAGTAATGGAGATTACAAAAAGTTCCTGTGGTTCAGTCATTAGCCCTCATCCGTTATTTGAAATTTGACCCAGTATATCAGAACGTAAAAAGGGAGAAGAAAGGTGGTTTTTTTCTTGTTGGCGGCGAATTTGCAATTAAATAAAATATCTGACGGGTTGTCTGCAACCCGTCAGATATTGATCAGAAAACAGAAATGGAAGTAATTTTACGGAAGACCTTCAAACACATCGGCGGCGGCGAATGCCACGCCCACCATGCTGGGTCCTGTATGTGCCGCCAGCGCAGGCGACATATAATGAATGGGCATCCACGTGCATTTGAAAACAGGTTCAATGAAACCGCGTAAGGCTTCCACGCCCGCATGATTATATGAATGTAAAACCTGAACGCGCAAAGCCGCGCCAGGTTTGTGATGTTTGAGCATGTTATCCACCAGCCCCTGCAACGCTTTTTCAAAAGTGCGCGCCATGCCCAGTTGCGAATATGTGCCGCCCACTTTTTCCACGCCAATCAACGGGCGTATTTTCAGCATGGACGCGACCAAGCCCTTCATGTGGCTGATTCGCCCGCCGTGAATGAGGTATTTCAATTCATCCAGCGTGTAAATACTTTCGGTGGCGGCTCCAATGCGTTCAATGAGCGCGGTGATTTTTTCCAATGGCCAGCCAGCCTTGAGGGCGCGCGCCGCAGCGGCAACCTGCCAGCCAAGCGCGGCGCAGAGTGTTTTGGTATCCACCACGGTCACATTGGCTTCAGGAACCATCTCGGCGCCAAGGCGGGCGGCATTATATGTGCCGCTCAAGCCAGATGACATTTGAATGGATAGGATGTCACGGTCGGCGACTGCAAGTTTGCGGTATACCTCGGCAAAATCACCCGCAGACGGTTGGGACGTGATCGGGAAACTGGTCGTGGCCATCAGCATTTTTTGCAGTTCGTCGGCTTGAACATCTTCCCCACTGCGGTAGGATATTCCATTCAATGTGATCGTGTGCGGCACAATATGAATGGGAATTTCGGGTTGCAGTTCGGTCGGCAGGTATAAATCCATGCCTGTGTCAGTTACAATTTGCATCGCAAGGCTCCTGGGTCTTCAAAGTAGTCAATCCTATCATTTTTTTTGACTTTTATAAAATTTGCGCGGCGCCACCCACGCCTGCGACCAACACATCACTGACGCCTGGCAATTCTCGCAGGCGTTTTTCCACTTCTTTGGAATATTCACTTAAACACAATACATGCACATTGGCGCCCGCATCCACTGTATACCCAACAGGAAGCCCGTTTGCGCGCCATGCGCGCACTTCTTGAAAGATGCCAACTGTTGCCGCCTGCCAATACATCAGCGGCGGAGTGGATGTCATCATCACGGCGTGCATCATATCTGAATCATGTTCGATGATGTTTGCAAAGGCTTCAAAGTCTTTATTAAGAATTGCCTTGCGACAAATCTCAATACGGCGCGGAGCATCTGCCACGCGCGCATTTTGCAACGGGCTTGTTCCCGCAAGCGCGTGTCCTTCGGTGGAGCCTGTCTTTTTATGCGCTGCGTTGACAATTGCCACGCAATCAGTCAAATTCCAATAATCTACTGAAGCAATGGAAGCGGCAACGCAATCATCATCACCAGCGCCCATGTGCCATTCAACAAATCCGCCGGGGATGGAACGGGATGCCGAGCCTGATCCGCGCCGCGCAAGGCGTGATAATTGTCCTTCGGACAGGATCAAACCGGCGGCGCGGGAGGAGGCGAGCGCCAACGCGGCAAAAGCCGCCGCCGAGGAGGCGATCCCCGCGCCGGCGGGAAAGTTATTCACGCTGGAAACTTCGGCGCGTTCGTTGATATTCGCTATGCCGCGCACAAGGTCAAGGATGGATGAAACGCGATCCAGTCCCTTGCCAATTACTGCGCGATCATTGATGATCAACGAATCATATTGCGAGGAATTAAAGGTAACTGTCGTGCGCGTAAAAAGCCCGTCAAGATTCATGGAGATGGAGCCGTTAGACGGAAGCCGCAGGGCGTTATCTCGGTTGCCCCAGTATTTAATAAATGCGATGTTTGGGTGCGCGAGCGCTGTGGAGGTATAAGTCGACATAATAAAATTCCTTTATAAGAAAAGTTTATCACGAAGTACGTAATCTCTTAAAGAGCGTTTCTTAAAATCCGCGCGGAGTTGCAGAAGAAACACCCTCGTTGAGCAGTTACGATTTTTCGAATTAATGTACCTGCTCAGACTGACGCAAACTTGCCCTGACGGGCAGCGTCAGGGCAAGTTTGCTAAGAAATCTCTGTGGTTGATGCTCTTTTCTTGTTATGAAATTTCGACTTAAGAAATGCGCTCCATGGATTGATTCGCCTCGCTTTTCCGCAGCCAGACAACTGCCAGCCAGTAGATGCAGAAGAATATTACGCTGAGGAACGTTCCCCAATACATAAACTGAACCCAGGTGAGGATTGCATCTGTGCCCGCATATAGTCCGTGGAACAGCGCCCCGACATAAGCCGCGATGCTCAAGTAATGAATCACACGGAAGGCTTTCATCGAAATCCAACTGCGGATGTAAAACGTCACGGTTACAAGGATCGTCAGATAGAAGGCGATGATTCCGATCCCCGTCCAAAACGGACGATAAACTGAAATGAACGGGATCAGGATTTCGGTCAGGCTGAGCGGCTCAACTCTTTCAAAGAGCAGGACAATGGCGTGCAGTCCGATAAATCCAAGACTCAAAAGAGACAGGTGCTCATGAAAGTCGTAGGTGAATACGCGACCCAGAAACGAGTCGAAGATCTTGCTGCTGATGGCGAATCCCAAAAGAGTGGAGAGCCAGAACAACAGGTAGCCCATCAGCCCCGACGCGCGCGAGACGTACCACCAGATATGAACATTATTGAGCGCGAACAGATTGTTCAACATTTGAAAAGGGGAACTCGCGGAGTCAGTTTGTACAGCAAGCAAACCGCCAGCCAATATCGCAATCCCAACGAGTAACAGGGTAATCACAAGCAAAACATCGTTCAGCACGCTGGACTGTGACTGTGGTTCCTGTTCTCCCAAATTTTCATACGTGCTCATTACGAGCCTCCAGTTCGTAGTGAAGGCGCGAACATCTGCTGTGTTTGCGTGGATTGGTTGAAGGTGAACATCTGCACGCTGTCGGTTTCCAGGTTTTGGCTGGATATGCCATCCACCGACGGGATGGGCGGCAGGACAAGTGTTCCCGTCATACCTGTATTCGGGTTGACAACAGTTTCAGTTTCCGAGGTTTGCGCCAGGAAAGCCCACCCGATCATGAAACTGATGAAACTGGTGAAAGCGATCCAAATGCGTAGTAGTTTTCGATACATATTCATCAATGATTTCCTCCATGATGAGCGGGGGGTTGGGCAAAAGCAGATTGATTTCCGGCTTGATTAACCGTAACTGTGCCGTCGCTGCTGATCGTGATCAGTCCGCTGTTTTGCAACTGTGTCAGCAAGGATTGATACTCCTGGATTTGCTGGTTCGCCAATTCAACTTGCTGGTTGGCGGCATTGACCTTTTCGATGGCTTGCGCAAGTTCAGCCTGATATTGAGTCTCGCGTGTTTGATATTGAGACAACGCCTGCTGAAATTGCGCTGTAGTTTCAGCAGAAATCGCTGACGAAGATTGAGCCGCGGCTGCCTGTACGGTGGATGTGTTCAGCGCGTCCTGTCCGATCACGAGCATTCCAGAGCCGATAAGAATGGTGATTAACAAGGCTGCCATAAAGGCTGGGAGTGTCTTTTTCATTGGGAGGTTCCTCTTTTTTTGGCGAAATTGAATATGGTTAATTTATTAACTCACCTTACGCACTTTGGGCGTATCACCCTGAGCAAAGCGAAGGGGCTCCGAGATAATCGTAGAGGTTCTTCGCTCCGCTCAGAACGACACTGCGTAAGGTGAGTTATTAACTTTGAATGGTTTTAAATTTCATACTTCGAATTTGATCAAATCCTTTTTGCAGAAGCAGGACAATGACAGTAATTGCGCCCAATTTCCCAAGTGTGACGAGCAACTCAGACATACCGCGTGTGAAAGACGCTCCGCGCTCACCGTCGCCTTCGCCATGCCTCATCGGCTGCGCGGATGTTCCATCTGCATTCAGCGTGGCGGGCGGTTGACCATGTCCCGACTCATTGCTGGAAACAAGCGTGGTATTTTCAACGAGGGCAAACACACCTCCAGCAACAATGGCTGTCACGAGCAGAATAACAAGAATATTCAAAATGGTTTTCATGATTAATTCTCCTTTTGGATACGCACAGGCTGGGGAACAAGACCCTTGGGCGCATTGGCTTGCGGCTGGGACAACCCGCGGATGGGGTTTACAAGATAACGTCCGACGTAGGTGACAATCCACTTCCAATGCAAGGCGGTATGGATGCCAAGCATAATGATGGATGCGTCCGCCGCAAGGCTGTGGATGGTCTTCCAACTGCGGCTGACATCCAATTGAATTCCGAGGAAGGACATGATGTCTTTCGAAATCATCAACCCGCTCAGCATGACCGCTGTCATGGCAACGAAGAAGAGCAGGTTCATCACGTAATTCAGGCGTGACTGATGAAAAAATTTCTTGAAGAACTCAGTAGTGACATTCACCAGCCATTTCCAGTGGAACAGCAGGTGGGCGATGATCGCCGCCGCGAAGGATAGTGACAGCCATTCATGGATCGTATTCCCAGTCAACGCTGGATTTGCCGAAACAAGAAACGCGGCGAAGATCGTAATATCGAGAATGAGGTTTGTTTTTGCAGAGGTATTCATTAGGTTACTCCTTTATTTTTATTGGAACTTACTGACACATTCTAAAATTCCCTGCTGTGAGAAAGCCAAGAACAGCCTGTGAAAAGGCTGTGAAGTTTTTTTGTTTCTTTTCACGTAACTGTTCAGAGATTGTTTAATAATCCCGCTTTTTGACCACAAAGGCACGAAGTCTCAAAGACTCGAAGGAAAAAACTTTGTGGCTTTGTGTCTTGGTGACTTCGTGGTGAAGTTATTAAACAGTCTCTCAGCGTACCGTTATCCGCGCTGAGCAGTTACCTTTTCACAGTTTCTTCACAGCATAATTATTTATATTTGAGGCTGTGATAAGATAAAAAAAAACGAGAAAACCATGCCCACTGTTCTGATTGTTGACGATGACCCCAAATTATTAAAAATGCTCCAGCGCACATTGACCTATGAAAGCCTGACCGTTTTCACAGCCACCAATGGACTGGAAGCCCTGCCGCTTGTGCAAGCCAACAAGCCCGACCTCATCATCGCCGACTGGATGATGCCAAAAATGGATGGACTGGCTTTAATCCGCAGACTGCGCGACGAAGAAAATAAAACCTTGATTCTGATGCTCACCGCCCGCGACGCCATCGAAAACCGCGTGGACGGCTTGGAAAGCGGCGCGGATGATTATCTCGTCAAACCTTTCGCCCCCGCCGAACTTGTGGCGCGCGTCCACGCCATGCTGCGTCGGGTGGAATCCAAACCTGAAAATCAAAAATGCGCTTATGCCGATGTCACTCTTGACCCATCCACACGCGAAGCCAAACGCGGCGAAATGGAGATGAGTCTCACCGTCACAGAATTCAACCTGCTTCATCTTTTATTGCGCCATCCGCGCCAGGTGCTTGAACGTCGGCAAATCTTGAACGATGTTTGGGGCTACGACTTCGGCGGCGATGATAACGTGCTTGAAATTTACATTGGCTACCTGCGAAAAAAACTTGAAGCCGATGGCGGCTCCCGACTCATCCAAACCGTGCGCGGCATTGGCTACGTTTTGCGCGAGGAATAATGTCCATTCGACTTCGCTTTACACTCCTCTACACTTTCATCCTCGCGTTGACGTTGACCATCTTCGGATTCGCACTCTACACGGTTCAAGCACGGGATACCCTCACCTCGCTCAAACAAGACCTGAGTCTGGGCGCCAGCAAACTGGCAGAAGCGACGCTGAAAACAGATTCTCATTCCTCAGACGGGCAACCTACGCCAGATGATAAACATACCCGCCCACCGCTTCCATTTGATGAATTTTCCAAAGATCAAGCATTCCAAACTTTCCCTGAGCGCGAGATAGCCCGCGTACTCGACCCGCAAGGCAATCTGGTCGCCAGCCCATTTGGCAGGGAAGGGGACGCGCTCCCGCTAAGTGAAGAAGGCTTGCAGGCGCTGCAAGATCAACAGGATTGGTGGGAAACTGGCACCGTCTCTGGCGAGCAAATGTTAATCTACAGCCACCCCATCATCGTGGACAATGAAGTGGCGTACATTACACAGGTCGCCCGTTCACTCACTGAAAGAGATCGCACCCTTCAATCGCTTGCCACAACTTTATTAATCGCCGGCTTGCTGACGGCATTGGTTGCATTTGGAATTGGCTGGTTATTTTCCGGCTTCACATTTAATCCAATTCATCGCATCACACAAACCGCGCAAAAGATTGGCGATGAGCGCGATTTCACCCGCCGCGTTAATTACACAGGTCCGCAGGATGAAGTCGGGCAACTGGCAAACACATTTAATTCCATGTTGTCGCGCTTGCAGGATGCCTTCCAAAAAGTGGAACAATCGCTTGAAATGCAAAGAAATTTTGTGGCAGATGTCTCTCATGAACTACGCACCCCACTCACCACCCTGCGCGGAAATTTGGGGCTCATGCGCCGCAACCTGCCGCCCGAAGAGCAAGCCGACATCCTCAGCGACATGGTGGATGAAAGCGACCGCCTCATTCGGCTGGTCAACGACTTGCTACTCCTCGCCCGCACAGATGCGGGTCGCAGTCTCGCAAAAGAATCAGTGGATATTTCCTCTGTGCTGGAAGAAACCTGTCGTCAGGCGCGCCAACTTGACCCGCAACGGCAGATCAATCTTGACGTTCCTCCTGCACTCAATATTTTGGGAGATCGCGACGCTTTAAAACAGGTGGCATTAATCCTGCTGGATAACGCTCTCAAACATTCAACCGGAAATATCAACGTAACCGCAAAACCGAATGGAAAACGGGTTGAAATCCGCGTGCAGGATTTTGGCGAAGGGATTCCAACCGAAAAACTGGATCACGTCTTCGACCGTTTTTATCGCGGCGACGACGCCACCATCCCTGGCTTTGGGCTGGGATTGCCAATCGCCAAAACACTGGTTGAAGCGCAAGGCGGGCAGATCACATTGGAAAGCGAATTGGGCAAAGGCAGTATTGTAATTTTGCATTATCAAATCGCGGCTTAATTACCCATGAGTCCACTGCAAAAACCATTCACCACTGAGAACACGGAACACACAGAGCGGGGAAAACACAAAATCTGCACAAATTCAGTTTACGCTATTCCGAATCCACAAAAAAAACTCAGTGTTCTTTGTGCGCTCTGTGGTGAATCCGCCTTTTTGCAGTAGAGTCACCCATGTTACGCGCCCCCAAAGGTTTGAGCGAAAACATACGCCAGAGAGAGTGAACGCTGCTGACAGGCTGTGAACAGTCACCGTCTCACGGTTATAATTCCAACCATGCCAACCTCCGCTCCAACAACTGTTTCTGCAAAATTAGCCAAACCATTTATGAAATGGGCCGGGGGAAAGAGTCAATTAATTGAAAAACTTACCCGTCTGTTTCCGCCGGAAATATTGAACGGTAAAATAAAAAAATATGTCGAACCATTTATAGGCGGGGGGGCATTATTTTTTAACGTAGCGCAAAATTACCCCACCATTGAAGAATTCTTTATCTCAGACGCAAACCCGGAATTAATTTTGGCGTACACGACCATTCAAAAAAATGTTGGGGAACTTATTGATCTTCTAAGAGAAATGGAAAAAAACTATCATGCCTTAAGTGGGATTGAGCAAAAGGAATTCTTTTATCAAAAGAGAAAACATTTCAACTCGGAACTTTCCATCATCAATTTTTCAGAGTTCGGAGATGACTGGACTGAGCGAACTGCCAGTATTATTTTTCTTAACCACACCTGCTTCAACGGGCTATTCCGTGTAAATTCCAAAGGCGAATTCAATGTTCCTTTTGGAGATTATAAAAACCCCAAAATTTGCGACGCCGAAAATTTACTGGCGGTTTCAAATCTTCTTCAGCGGGCAGAAATTCAACGCGGCGATTTTACTTTAAGTGTGGATTTCGTTGACAGCAACACCTTCGTTTATTTTGATCCGCCCTACCGCCCCATAAGCAAAACAGCCAGTTTTAATTCGTATTCAAAGTATGACTTCAACGATCTGGAACAAAAAAGACTCGCAGAATACTTTGCCTCGTTGTCGGAAAAAGGCGCGAAATTAATGCTAAGCAACTCCGACCCTAAAAATGAAGACGCCGACGATCATTTCTTTGAAGACCTATACAGGGGCTTCCACATTGAGCGGGTGGACGCGTCTCGAATGATTAATTCCAACGGCGGCAAACGCGGCAAAATCAAAGAGTTGGTTATTCTGAATTATTAGAAACTTAATTTCAAAAAAGCGGGAAAATCAGTCCCGTGACCTTTGATCTCAAAAAGTGTTATTATGTGAAAGTAGTTCACCAATCATTTATTCGGAGGATAACATGCTCGAAAAGATCAAGAAAGATTTCACTACCATGACGTGGGTACTCATCCCTGTGGCAATCGCCATCAATATCGCAATTGGACAAATCGTTGTCCTGCTGAAACTGCCTGTGTTCCTTGATTCGATCGGCACTGTGCTTGTGGGCATCATTTGCGGTCCATGGGCTGGCGCGTTGACAGGCGCTCTCTCAAACACCATCTGGGGGTTGTTCAACCCAGATTCCCTGCCCTGGTGGCCGGTTGCATTCTTCATCGGTTTGGTGGCTGGTTTATGCGCCAATGCAGGTCTGTTCAAGAACTGGTGGAAGGTGATCCTGTCGGGCTTCCTGATTGCGCTTACCGCAGCGATTGTCTCGACCCCGATTTCCGTCTACCTGTACGGCGGCATCACAGCCAGCGGATCTTCCTTCATCACCGCCTATCTGATGCAAACGGGGCAGGGTGTTGTCTCTGCTGTCCTAAGCACCGGTTTCCTCGTCGAACCAGTGGATAAAATCTCCACAGCCATGCTTGCCTTTGCCATCGTGCAGGGACTTTCCAGGCGTTTGGTTGCCCGCTTCCCGCG
>JAIFKY010000040.1 GCA_020049345.1 Anaerolinea sp. | reverse complement strand
CGGAAGAATAGGAATTGATAAAACGCATAGCGCATGATGGTTTCGGCGAGCTCGCTCTGCGCTTTGCGTAATGCGGTTTTTTTGCGAGATCGCAAATCCTGCTGCCAGCCGCTCCATGCGCCGCCACCGTTGGATTCTTTCAATGCCATGAAGAGGGTATAGTCATCCAGCCAGGAGGCGTTCTCGGCGCAGAAATAATCAAAGGCTGGGCGCAAATCTTCGGGGTGTGTTTGGTAGGCGGAAAAAGCCTTTTGCAGCAGATTCAGTTTTTTGGGGATGACCAGCCCAAAGTCCACGCAAGCAGCAAGCGGGTCTTTCATCTCATCTAAGTCAGATTGAGTCAGCAATCCATCAACAAGTAAAGCATCGGGACTGATTAAATATGGATTTCCTGCAAACGCCGAAAAGCACTGATAGGGTGAATCACCATAGCCTGTGGGTCCAAGCGGAAGCACCTGCCAGAGTTTGCAACCCGTGGCGGAGAGCCAGTCAACAAAACGATACGCCTGCGGACCGAGGTCGCCAATGCCATAGGGACCTGGCAGGCTGGAGGGATGAAGGAGAATGCCGGAGGAGCGTTTGAAGGTCATGATTTTTTTATGATAGATTGATAGAGTGTGAGATATTTTCTGGCGGAGTTTTCCCAGGAGAAGTCTTGAGCCATGCCAGCGCGTTGGATTGCCTGCCATTTTTCGCGGTCGGCAAAAACTTTGAATGCGGATTTGATTGCGGCAACCAGCGCCAGGTGATGTGGTTTTTCAAAGACGAAGCCTGTTACCTTGTGCGTAACGGTGTCGTTCAATCCGCCCGCCGCGCGCACGATAGGCACACAACCGTAACGCATGGCGATCATTTGCGAAAGTCCGCAGGGTTCGTAGCGTGAGGGCATGAGGAACATATCGGAGCCAGCGTAAATTTGGCGGGCAAGACCTCCATCGTAGCGGGTCTCGACTTTGATGCGCCCAGGATAAAGCGCCTGTAATTCCAACGCGGCTTCTTCAAGTTTGGGATCGCCGGTGCCCAAAATGACCGCCTGCCATTTGGAGCGTTTCATCATTTTGAGCGCCGCAAAGACCAGGTCAACGCCTTTTTGCGTATCCATGCGGGAGACCATTGCAAGCAGGGGTGTTTCGGGTTCGCGCAGCAAGCCGAGTCTTTCCTGTAACAAGCCCTTGTTTATCGCGCGCTTTTCAAGTGATTCCAGTTCAAAGTTAGCGCCCAAGGCAGTATCATCAGCGGGATTAAACGAAGCGACATCCAAGCCATTCAGGATGCCGCTCACTGTTTCGCCGCGAGAACGTAAAAATTCGTCCAGCCCACAGCCATATTCCTGTGTAAGAATTTCCCTGCCATACGTTGGAGAAACAGCCACAATCGCATCCGAAGCCCACAAGCCCAAAGGCAGGGGCATGACACGCGCCCAACCGGGCAGATCGGTCTGGGCAAGTTTCAAACCATAACTTTCGATGATTGCGCTTGCGTCAGGTCCCATGAATGGGAGGTTGTGCAGGGTGATAACGGATGCCACGCGACGCGCGCCTTCCTCCCAACTTTTGGTAAGTGAGCCATACATGCTTAAAGCAGTGTGCCAGTCATTTCCATGGATAACATCAGGCTGCCAGTTGATGTGGCGCGGCAGTTCGAGGGCGGCGAAGGAAAAGAAGGCGTATTTTTCCGCGTCCAGCATGGCGTTCAATGAGTAGACCGACCCGCTCGCACGGATTGGCTCACCGCCAATCAGGTAAACGGGCATCCCATTTAACGATGTCTCGAACGCTTCAACTTGAATCTCTGCGCCGCCGCGAACAAGCGAAAACATTCCCAGCGGTTTCAGGTTCTCCGCTTTGACTGCGGGGTGATACGGCAGAACAAGCCGCACATCCAATTTCACATCATCATCGGAAAGGGCGCGCAGAGCGCGCGGAAGGGAACCAGCTACATCGCCCAGCCCACCCACTTTGATGAAAGGCTCGGCTTCCGCCGCAAGGAAGAGTATGTTGATTGTTTGAGACATGCGGGCAATTGTACATCAAAAAACCAATCCGACAGCGAAGGGATGAACACGAATTTTTCACTGGGATTGGTGCAGCTGCCCCTTCCAGCACGGAAAAAGTCGGGAATAAATTGTATCCTTTGACAACCAATCACGTGACTTTGCGCCGTAATCAATTACCAGCCTTCCGAGTAAAATTCATTTGTGCAAAAAAGCATAAAACATATCGTAGGAGAAAATACATGAATCCACAATTGCTCGCCCTGCTCACAGCCGCGGCTTGGGGCATCGGCGGCTACTATGAAAAGAAGGGATTACACCTCGGCGGACTCTCGCCCCAAATGGGAATCACCATCCGCACGGCTGTAGCGCTGATCGTGCTGGGTGCGGTTTCATTTCCACAATGGAAGACGCTGCCGCAGGCGGGAACGAAAGCCCTTTTGATGATGATCATCGGCGGAGGGATTGTTGCTGGATCAGTCGGGATGCTGTGCTATTATGCCGCCATCAAAGGCGCGCCGCTCAACATGGTCATGCCAATTGCCTTCACCTCCCCGTTCTTCGGCGTGCTGATGGGCATCATCGTCGGCGGCGAACCGTTGACGTGGAAAACCGCCATCGGCGCCCTGCTAACTTTGGCGGGAATCATCACATTAACTATCTGATTTAATTACATCGTCCCGAAGGTTTGATTGATGAAACAAAGTTCTTTAATCAAATCTTCGGGATATTCCGTGTAAGCGGCAGACAATCAATTCAACAACTTAATCTTGATAAACAATCGTTCTTTCGCCGTGCAGGAAATATCCTCGGCGTTCGGCTTTTTATTTTCCATGCGAATACCCATCTGCTTTGCCGCCTGTGGAACATGACGCAGATACTCGACCATGCGCACCGCGACGGCTTTTTCGTCGAGTTCAAGTTCAGCCGCGCCTTGAGCTGGTTTGCGTTTCAGCAGCAGTTTAACCTCCGCCCCACCTTGCAAATTCCGCCACCATTTCCGCTCGCGACTGGTGATGACCCACAATACTTTATCTTCCACATAATAGCCAACTGGCGTTGTGTAGGTCTTTCCTGTCTTGCGTCCCGTCACCGTGATAAGCATCATGCCATTGCTCAACATGCCATGAAAAGGCGAACGCAAAACCCAAGCCATAAAATCATTTCCATTCATTTCAGCACTCCATTCGTCAGTTATTTTCCCGCCGAAAACGAATATCTAATCGCCTTCTTCGAGCAGTTATCCACGCAGGTGCCGCAGAGGATACATTCGGCGTGTTCCATTTTTTCCGCCTGTACCATCGCATTCACATCCAAACTCATCGGGCAGGTTTTGGTACAGGACTTGCAATCGCTGCACGCGGATGAATCCGCCACCAGCCGCAGGGAAAACCAGCCAAAGCGGTTGCGAATCCAGCGCCCGATCATCATGAAGGGTGCCATCCAGCAGATGGTGTGACAGCCTGCCCGCCGCCCCGCAAAAATCGCCAGGCTGACAAATAATCCAACCACGATGTAGTAAATGAGATAGGCAAAGAAAATTGGACGATCTGCCGAGCCTGCGACTGAGATTCCGTTTTCTGTGAGGTGTAACAAATCCACACGATGGTAACCGCCTGCACTCACAGCAAACCAGATGATTAACGAAAGCCAGGGAATCCAGATTGCCCATTTGATCCAGCCAATTTTCGAGCCGTTGACTGGCTTGTTATTGACAGGCTCGACGATTTCCTGCAATCCGCCGCCAGGGCAAACCCATCCGCACCAAGCGCGTCCAAGAAAAAGAGAGGAAAGGAACATCAATCCGAACATCACCAAACTGCCGTTGACGATGCCGTTCATCGCGCCATCAATGATGACGTAGGGCGAAAAAAAGTTCATTGTGATGGGGAAAGATAAAAATGCAAGGATTACGAGGGCTTTGCGCACGCGTTGACGCATGGGGAGTTGACGGGTCATAAATTTTCTCCAATTTACTCAATTCCGATTGAGCGGATCATTTTTTCGATTTCAAGATTGACAAAAGACTCCGACTGGTCGGCAAGAAAGCCTGAAAAGTAGCCATACAAATATAGAGACGTCATGCCGTGGATCATGCTCCATGCAGACAAAGCGAGGTGAGTAACGATGGGGACGTATGGCATTCCATATTTTTTCAAGACCTCATATTGAGATTTGAGGGTGGCAGGCAGGCGGACAGTCACGGCGTCGCCTGAAATTTTTCCCGCCGCGTGCGCCTCGCCAATCACATTTTGCAGGGCGAGAAACCCACGCTGAGCAGCGGGTCCCGCACGGTTATCGAGGACATACCCAGGGACTGGGGTGCCAAAGATCAAGGCATACTTTTGCGGATTGGACAGCGCCCATTGAAAATACGCTTTGCAGATCGCACGGAATCGCGCAACGTGGTCATCTGGCTTGCACGCATCACGCGATGTTTCCAGCGTCACGCTAAAGGAATTGAACGCCTCGATAATCAGGATTGTCACCAAATCATCACGGCTCGGAAAGTAGCGGTACAACCCTGGGGCGGTCATTCCCATCTCGCGGGCAATGGCGCGCAACGAAAGGGAAGCCACGCCCTGTTCGGCAATCTGCTTCCAGGCAGTGGATGTAATTTCTTCGCGGGTTGCATCCCGTTGGCGTTCACGTCGGGTTTGTGTCATTTCACATCTTTCATTATATACGTTTACTTTAGTTTATAGTGTTTACTATTTTACCAAACTCCCCCTGCCTGTCAAGAGATAAACCAGACAATCGTTCTCAAGCTATAATAGGGAAACTTCAAACTGAGGAGTATTTCATGTCAAACGTCTTTGCATCCCCCCACCCGCTTGTTGCGCACAAGTTATCGCGCCTGCGTGATAAAAATATCGAGCCAAAAAAATTCCGTGAATTGGTACGCGAAATTGCCGCGCTTCTGGCTTACGAAGCCACTGCCGACCTTCTCGTCATGCCGCGGGAAGTTGAAACTCCGCTCGCAAAAACCATGGGAGTGGAACTACAGGAAAAAATCGGTCTCATCCCCATTCTGCGCGCAGGCTTGGGAATGGTCGAAGGCATATGGGAACTGATGCCCGTCGCAGAAGTCTGGCACATCGGCTTGTACCGCGATGAACACACCCTGCGTCCTGTGGAATACTACAACAAGCTCCCGCTTGAGCAAACAGTCTCTGTTTGTCTGATTCTTGACCCAATGCTTGCAACGGGTGGATCTGCGGTTGCAACGGCGGACATACTCAAACGCTGGGGGGTAAAGAAAATCAAATTCGTTGGCTTGATTGGCTCACCCGAAGGGGTGAAGGCAATGCAGACCGCCCACCCCGATATCCCCATTCATCTCGCCGCCATTGACGATCATCTTAACGAGAAAGGCTACATTATGCCGGGTCTCGGCGATGCGGGTGACAGGCAGTTCGGGACGGGATAAAAAATTCCTCGAAATTGAAGGACATCACATTGCTTACACCAAGGCGGATTCGAATTCGAGTCCGCCTGTTTTATTTCTATGTGTTACTTCATATCCTTTGCGTTTAATAACTTTAGTTTCGGTCTTAATGTAACATTTTCAAAATACTGACAAATTGAAAGGCATAACCTCCTCAAATATTTCAGGACATTTCACATGCAAAATATATGACGGTTTTTATGCTTTCAATCATTTTTATAGCCTATAATTGAAATGCTTTGTGTGTATATTCACAAAACGTCAATATCATTTCAACCGTAAAACGGTACACCAAAAGGAACACTATGACTCAAACACCCTCCCCCAAACCAGAAGGATGGTCGCGTTTAGACCCTTCTCAAGATATCTATCAATACACGGCAAACCCACTGAAAAGCATCTTTGCCCCGAAAAACATAGCCGTAATTGGCGCAACTGAAAAAGAAGGCAGTGTCGGCCGCACCATTCTTTGGAATTTAATTAGCAGCCCGTTCGGCGGCGCCGTTTTCCCAGTCAACCCCAAACGCCCAAGCCTGCTTGGAATTAAAGCCTACCCCACTATCAAAGATATTCCCGATCAGGTTGATCTGGCCGTCATCGTCACCCCATCCACCAGCATCCCCGACTTGATCGCAGAGTGCGTCGAAGTTGGCGTCAAAGGCGCCATTGTCATCTCTGCCGGCTTCAAGGAAACCGGACCTGAAGGTGTGGAACTGGAACGCCGTCTGCTCGAAAACGCCCGCAAAGGCGGTATGCGCGTTGTCGGTCCCAACTGCCTGGGCGTTATGAGTCCCATCAGTGGAATTAACGCCACCTTCGCCGCTGGAATGGCGCGCAAAGGAAACGTAGCCTTCATCAGCCAATCTGGCGCGCTCTGCACCGCCGTGTTGGATTGGTCATTCAAGGAAGACGTTGGCTTCTCACATTTCGTTTCCGTCGGATCAATGCTCGATGTAGATTGGGGCGACCTAATCTATTATCTGGGCGACGACCCACATACTGAAAGCATTGTAATTTACATGGAAACCATCGGTGACGCACGCTCCTTCATCTCTGCCGCGCGCGAAGTGGCTCTAACCAAGCCGATCATCGTCATCAAACCAGGTCGCACAGAAGGCGCCGCCCGCGCTGCCGCCTCACACACCGGCTCTCTGACCGGCTCCGATGAAGTTTTGGAAGCCGCTTTCCGCCGCGCCGGCGTTTTGCGTGTGGAAAGAATCAGCGAAATCTTCTCAATGGCTGAAGTACTCGGTCGCCAGCCGCGTCCCAAGGGACCTCGCCTAACCATCTTGACCAACGCCGGTGGACCTGGCGTGCTTGCCACCGACACTCTGCTGACCACTGGTGGAGAACTCGCAGAGGTATCTCAGGAAACGATGGACAAACTCAGCGAATTCCTGCCGGCATCCTGGAGTCACAATAACCCAATTGACATCATCGGTGATGCCAGCCCCGAACGCTATGCGAAATCTTTGGAAGTAGCCGCGCAAGACCCCAACAGCGATGGTTTGCTGGTTATTCTGACTCCGCAAGCCATGACCGACCCCACAGCCACCGCCGAAGCGCTCAAGGCGTACGCCAAGTCTTATGACAAGCCAATCCTAGCCTCATGGTCTGGCGGTAGAGAAGTTGCCGCAGGCGAAGCAATTCTCAACAAAGTTGGCATCCCCACCTTTGAATATCCTGATGATGCCGCCCAAGCCTTCACCTACATGTGGCAATCCATGTCCAACTTGAAGACTCTCTACGAAACCCCCAGCCTGTCAGATGAAGACGGCGTTGGACCCGACCGCGAAAAAGCCAAAGCCATCATTGACCATGTCCGCGAAACCGGACGCGACCTGCTGACTGAGGCGGAATCCAAGCAATTGCTCGCCGCTTATGGCATTCCAACCACACCGACCCTAATCGCCACCACCGCCAAGGAAGCGGGTCAAATGGCTACGGAATTGGGTTTCCCGGTTGTCGTGAAGCTTCACTCTGAAACCGTTACCCACAAAACCGATGTTGGCGGCGTCAAACTTAACTTGCAAGATTCAGCCGCAGTAGAAACCGCTTTCAAAGAGATCAAAAAATCGGTCGGCGAATTAGCCGGCGCGGAACACTTCCTGGGCGTCACCGTTCAACCCATGATTAAAGTCGAAGGATATGAACTTATCATCGGCTCCAGCATTGACCCGCAATTTGGACCCGTCTTGCTCTTTGGTACCGGCGGACAGTTGGTCGAAGTCTACAAAGACCGCTCCCTCGGACTGCCCCCGCTCAACACCATCCTTGCGCGACGAATGATCGAACGCACCAAGATTTACACCGCCTTGAAAGGCGTGCGCGGACGCAAACCCGTGGATATGGATGCGCTCGAAAAACTACTGGTACGTTTCAGCCAGTTGGTTGTGGAACAACGCTGGATCAAGGAACTGGACATCAACCCGCTGATCGCCTCACCCGATGGTTTGATGGCATTAGACGGACGCGTAGTTTTGCACCCCGTCGGCATGGCAGAAAGTGAATTGCCGAAACTCGCCATTCGTCCGTATCCAAACCGATACGTTTCTCAGTGGAAGACCAAGAAGGGACAGGATGTAGTCATTCGCCCCATCCGCGCGGAAGATGAACCCCTGATGCAACGTTTCCACGCAACGCTCTCTGACCGTTCTGTCTATCTGCGCTACCTCTCTCCAATGCTCCTCAGCGAGCGTGTTACACATGAGCGCCTCTCGCGCGTCTGCCACAGCGATTACTCGCGTGAAATCGTTTTGGTGGTCGAATCTCAAAATAATGGCGAGCATTTGATCTCGGCCGTTGGCCGCTTGAGCAAATTCCGCGGTGAAGATGAAGAAGCGCGCATGAGCATCCTGGTCAGCGACAATTTCCAGGGCGAAGGCATTGGAATGGAATTGATCAAGCGCTTGATCGACGTTGCCAAACGCGAGAAGATTAAGCAAATTATCGCGGTCATCTCACCGGAAAACGAAGCCATGAAAGTGTTGTGCCAGAAGACCGGCTTCACGTTTGTAACAAACGCCAAAACAGACATGATTGAAGCCTCAATCGTTCTGTAAGATTCTGGCTGGTACTTCAACGTGGACGGATAACTCCGTCCACGTTGTTTTTTAAGGACATTAGAAGGTAAATCCATACCGCTGTGTAAAAAAACAGATTAGTTCGAAAGTTCGCGGACATTCGTGAAATCTACGACAAAAATTTGTTGGCAGTAGTTTTCACAGTAAAAATTGATCATCTACCCGCTACAGTCGAGTCTGTAGCCAATAATTTTTTCGGGGCGGCGTTTTCTTTTGATTTTAATGACTGGCGCAGTTTGCCATGCACAAACACAACCGGGTAAGCCAATATGGTTAGCAAGTCCATAACGATAAAGATAAAATTTAGTTTCATTACCATTTCTCCTCAACAATTTCAGTCAGAAAAACTTCAGGTTGATTTGCTGGAAATTTTTCAAATTACCCAACCGACTTGTCGAGCATTTTACCGACGCGTTTGATTCTCTGCCGATTGGCCTCATGCTCCGCCACCCGTTTACGAAATTCGTCTTCATCTATGATTACAACATCAGGGGAATTTTGGGCGGAGAGTTGCAAGGCAGCTTCATCTTTAAGTTTGATATCGTCAAAGACTTTCAAGAACGCCCCCACAACCTGACGCACGAATGTTTGATCTTCAACAATGGAAACCTCTACAGGCGGAACTGGCGCTGACTGCGGTTTATCTTTATAAACAACCCTGGCTGAGACCTTTCCGTTATCAACAAATGGGAAATCTATGTGCGACGGCAATTCACCAAGTTGACCGCGATCCAGAACAAAGGCGTAGCGCAGACCGTCGCTGTTACAGGATACGACTTGCACTTGCAGTTCGTTTGCGAGATCATGCAACAGGCGCGAATCAAAATAATCACTGAAAGGGATTGATGTATGTGTGGCTATATATTTATTGTTAAGTATGCCAAACAGCACGACCATTCCGGTTTCAGGGTCTTGGGTTAATCGCCAGCGTTTGAAACGCGGCAACAATCCCCATTTCGTTAGAACTGTCGATACCTGAGCCCTGACTTGTCGGGTCTTTTGATTAATATGACGTGGGTCAATTGTCTGTATTGTCATCTTTATCCTTCTCGTCACTGGCTTGCAGTTTATCCTTGACTTCATCGAGCCATTGTTCCACATGGTCGTCGGGCTTTGTGACTTGGTAACCGCCATCGACAATATCGCTATCAATATACGGCAGTGGATCGTCATGGCGGCGATGTTCAACTTTAGCCTCCAGCGCTGGCAATTGGTCAACGGGATTTTCGAGAATGCGCTGGTTGGTTTGCTGAATCTTCATCCAGCGCCAGAAACCCCAGAGAAGCAGACCAGCAAACAACACAACAAACATCGGCAGGCACCACATCCACAAAAAAGCAATTGGCGCTTGCCTTTGTTCCTCGCGCTGACGTTCTTGATCGGCGTACCATTGCGACGTTGCAACGGCAACCTGGGTTTGTGTGGCGATGGTATTGGCAACAGCGGTCTGGGTGCCTGCGGCAAGATCGTTTTTATTTTGTTGGGCAATAACAGCCTCTGCGGACTGTGTTCCCGCCGCCATCGTTATTTGCAGGTTGTACTGTGATTGAGTCATTGCGGCGACCTGAGTTGCCCCCGCTGAGTTAACAGTAGCCTGAGCATTGGCGCGCGCAATTTCGGCAGTCGCTGCAATTTGAGCCGCTGCAAAATTGGCATTGCTTTGTTCCTGAGTCAACGCCGCGCTCAAGGTTGCATTGGCTGAATTAACAGTCGCCTGCGCGTTGGCGCGCAGGATTTCGGCGGTGGCTGCCGCCTGGTTATCGGAACTATTCTTCTGCTGGGTCAATGCAGCCGCCAGAGTTGCCTGATCGCACGCCACACAGAGAATCCCTGTCAGCGCGGGCGCAGACAACAATATTCCTTTGCTGTCTTGGGCGGCTGGGGTCACGGTCAGTCCATCACATGCAGACAGGGCGAGTAATGTTAATGTCAATACGAGAATAGCGGCGAAATGCGAATGGCGATACATTGAAGTCTCTCTTACTTGCCGTTGGCTTGTGAAATTTCCTTCACCATTGCGGCCGTTTTTTTCGGGTGGTCAACACGTGTCGCCACATCTGCCTGGGCGATAATACCCAACACCTTGTTATCATCATCCACGATGGGGATACGGCGCAGTTGATTCTCAGACATTGCGTCCAGCGCTTTCTGCAAGTCATCTTCAGCGCGGCACGTGACCAACTTACGTGTCATGACCGTTTCCACTTTGGTGGATTTGGCATCCAGCCCTTCTGCTACGATTCTTATGGTGAGGTCTCGATCTGTCACGATGCCGATCAATTTTTTGGTCTCTTCATTTTCAATCACAGGGATCGAACCGATGTGCTCGTTCTTCATTAAATCTGCGGCTTTTGCCACCAGATCATCTGGCAAACAGCAAACAGGATTTTTCGTCATTACTTCACTGCACTTTTTCATTAGGTTTCTCCTTCAATTTGCGAACAGGTTTAAGCAATTCCCAACAATCTCAAAATAACAAGAATAACGACAATCACGAGCAGGGTGTGAATAGCATTACCCGAGCGCGGAAAGCCTGAGAAAACAGTCGGGCCAAAATATCCAAGCAACCATAGTATGATCAAAATTACAATAATGGTGTTCAACATTGATATCTCCTTTTTTTATTTATCCTACATTTCATCATACAATAAACACTCCCCAACCGCATCCATCGGCTGGGGAGTGTTTATCTCCGCCACTTGGGGGAGGTAGGATTTTGCAAAAATGACAGCGCAAAACA
>JAIFKY010000300.1 GCA_020049345.1 Anaerolinea sp. | reverse complement strand
TACAGGTTCTTCCTCAGGCGCAACTTCAACAGGGGTTGGGGTGGACATGATCACAGGCGGGGTTTCACCGGCAACATGCAGCAGCCAGTCTTCCAGTTTTAGCCACAAGTTAAAGCCAGTCATCACCATTAATGCCCAGAGCAACAGAATGACCAGCGTGCCGACAACCTGTCCCATTAACTGCCATGCCAGCGTGATCATGCCCCAGCCGAGGCGGCCGCCATACATGCCGTCTTCTGCCAGGGCGAGGTTATTGCCGCTCGAAACAGCGAACATGCCCAGGGTAAGCAGAGCGGCGAGTTCGAGGGCAAAAATTCTGCCCCAGCGAACTTCTCTGCTTTCCTGCCGCAGAAGTGAATATCCAAAATATCCAACTGCAAAGAGGATAAAGAAACTGCCCCAGCCAAACCAAAGTGTGAGCCGGCTGGCAACGAAAGTAAGGAGCGCGCCGCCAAAAAAAACAGCGCCTTTGCCATCGGTAATTTGATTGTAATTAGACTCCAGAACCGCGAACAAAGACATGAGCATGAATGCGATCAGCGATGTGCCTGCGGCGTCACGCACGAAGCGTCCGAAGCGCAGGTTGAAGCGGGCAAACCTTTCGAGCCAATCGTTCTGCGGGGTGAGCGCAGAGGGCGGCGGTTCGGCTTGCTCGTATTGTCTTTTGTGCGGGTGTGAAGATTTGGACATTAGGTCTATTCAAGCCTCATACTTAATCCCATGCGTTGATGCGCGGCATCCAAATGCAGAACGCGCACTTGCACAGTTTGACCTTCGGAAAGGAATTCCTTCAAAGTCCTGCCCTCTTCCAGTGGAATTTCAGAAGCGTGAATCAATCCTTCGACGCCTGCATCGAGACGGGCAAATGCGCCAAAGGAAAGAACGCTGGTAATGACAGCCGGCTTGACACAGCCTTTTGGAAATTCAACTGATGCGTTCTGCCAGGGGTTCGGGAGCAGTCGTTTGAGACTTAATGCAACGCGGCAGCGCTCGGGCGCAAGGTCAAGCACTTGCACATCGACGGTGTTACCCATCTTTACAATGTGCGTTGGGTGCAAGACACGCCCCCAGGATAATTCAGAGATGTGAATTAAACCTTCCACGCCGCCGAGGTCTACAAATACGCCAAAGTCAGTGATGTTGGTGACAACACCTTTAACATTTTGACCCGGCAGTAAGGCGTTAAATAGTTCGGCGCGTTTGCCTGGCTCTGATTGCGCGGCGCGTTCAGAGAAAACAACGCGTTCATCTTCCGGCACACATTCGATCACTTTCAAGGAAAGCGACCGGCCAATGTAGGCTTGAAGATCGTTGTCTCGATCAGGAGCATCTGCCTTGTCAGCCAGACCAATAAGATGCGAGAAGGGCACAAATCCGTATAAGCCGTTGCCCTCCACCAGCAGTCCGCCACGGTTATGCCCCGTGACAGAGAGATCGACGATCTGGTCACGCATGTACATATCCTTGACCTGATCCCAATTGGCGACGTATTTTCTGTCGCTTGAATCGCCCGCCTCGGCATTGCCCTGTACAGGCTTCGCTTCATTGCGGACTTCGGACCTATTCCCCGCCGAGCGAGGTTGGGTGTGCGTTGAGTTGCGCCCCTCCTCCGCCAGCACCGATGACCACCAGCCCTCGTCTATTGCGGGCATCGGGTTTTCCTGATTGCTTTTTTGTCCAATCATTTTGGACTCCTTCCCATTCCTATAATATGAGCGCTGGGTTCTTCATTGGAGAAGCGCGCTCTTTTCACATAAATAAAATAAACATTCAAACCAAGACTCTTTAGGGTCTAATACAAGAGTCTACTGCTCTTTGAGGCTTTCTTCCATTTCAAGGATCGTTTTTGCAACGACTTCCACGGCGACCCGTTGTTTTCGATACAAATCTGCTTCAGACATGGCAAGGCGGGATGCGACATCGCGCACTTTGCGTCCTTCGATAAATTTCATTTCGAGGATGTTGTAGAGAATCCATTCGGTGGTGAATTTTCGATCACCTTTTGGTTTTACTTGATCAACGGCAGTGCGCAACAAAGAGCGGAGCGCGTTGGCTGAATTACCATCATCTTTTTCGGCGAGTTCCTGCACCACTTGCAATTTGATCAACGGATTGTTGGTAAGTTTGGGTCCGCCCCAGTAGTGGGTCAACGCGTCTCTGACCCAATTGGCAAGGTCGGCTTCCTGCAAAAGCGGCTCGGTCAAAAGGCTGGTACGCGAATCGTAGCGCCCCGCCGCGCGCATACGCTGGATCATTTCCACCTGTGGTTGCAGGTCTTCCAACGAGCGAAATATGCGTTGTTGCAGTTGACGATCCTGTAGCGCGAGCGCAGCGCGGTCAGCCAACAGCCACAAGGCTTCGCGTTGATCGCGCTCAATGCCATGATTCTCACGCCGCGCCACACCGAGCAAGCCAAGCAGGGGCGGCAATTCATCTTGATCCATGCCTGCGTGGCGGCGATGGTACAAAGGCAATATCCAGAAGTTGCCCCATTGAAATTCACGGCGGCTGTCCGCATCCACTTTTTCGAGGGCTTCGGTCAGTCCATCCTGATCGAGCATGGCGCGGTTGCCAGCCACGACAATGGGAGAGAGGGTCTCGTCATCCAATGCGGCGACAAAAGCAGATGGAGATTGCATGTGATCCCGCACGGCGGCAAGCACCGCTTCGAGAAATTGCTGGAGATCGCTTTGCGTTAACAAGCGTTCTTCAAAATTTTGGAGCGTCTGTAGTTCACTGCGGTCGCTTCCAAAGAACAGCCAGCGCTCCCAAAGCGGCGCGGCAAGGGTGATGGTATGTTCGAGCGATAAAATTGTGACGACCACAATAAACGGAACGAATGCATTATAAGGCGAACCAAGCAATTCTCCGCCACGGCGGACGACGGTCATCAATGCCAGAGCGGTGGAGGCTGTGACAGGTCCGCGCATGATCCACTTAAACAGGCGGCTTTTGATTACACGGTCTGGCCATGAAACGCCAAAGAAGGCAACGGCATACGCCATCACGATCACCAACGCGCCAACCAGCAAGTTGATGACCGTTGCCACGCTCCAGAATAAATAAGTATGTCGCGCGGCAAGTTCATAGCCAAACAAAAGATAAGGGTAGGAACCAAGCGCAGGGGCGGTCGCGCCCGCCATCAGGTACAACATGCGGCGGCGTCCTGAACTGGAGAGCATCAGCATATAAGCGCGGGCAAAATTTATTCCAGCCCAGACCATCGCCGTGACGTAAAACAACGTGAATGCCTCAGTCCAGACCGTGCGCTCAAGGTGTGGAGCGGGCTTGCCGTTGATCACAACCGGTCCGAGTAAATAGCCAAACGCAAGTAAACCGAGGAAGAAGGCCGAGATAAGATAAATGCCGCGCACAGCCAGTCTTCTGCGCCCACGTGAGGGGCGTCCGGCTGTGACGAGCAAGGCATCAGAAAGGTGGAGATATGCCGCGGGAAGGAATACAATGCCAAACCACTGCAAGCGCAAAAGCAGTTGAATCATTTCCGCCGTCATTGATTCATCCTGCAACGCTTCAGCAGTAAAGACGATCACCACGCACAATAAAATGACAGCGAACGAACGCGCCACCCTGTCGCGTAGGTTAAAAGAAAGCGCGTACAGGAATAGCGAAAACGCAGTGATGGCAATGCCTGCCGTCAGAATTTGGTTGAGCGCCTGGATCCCCGCCAGTAGTGATTCCATCCAACCGTTAATCATGCAAACCCTTCCAGTAAAAGTTTCAGTATTTTCAAAAACTGTCAGGCGGTAAGCCTGACCTACTTTAAGGCTTTGGCAAAGAACAATGCCACATCCTGTGTAAGATAATAATGATCATTATACCCGCAGAAGTCACACCCAAATTTTTGAGCGAGGCGAATGGCTGGAAGATTTTTGGACTGCATTTCCAGGATAATGCGGCGAAGCGACCTGCCCGCGGCCCAATCTTGAGCAGATGCCAATAAGGCGCTGCCTACGCCCTGACGGCGGGTTGCCGCGTTCACCACGAGATCGGTTACGCTGACAGACGAGTCCATGCCGCGTTCGAGCAGACTGATATATCCCACGATATCTTGATCAATCAACGCCGTGTACATCATGGAGCGCGTCGCCCAATCATCGGCAAGAGCAAAAGGATTTCGCGGATATGCAACTTGAATGGAGCGCGGCAGACGCACCTCGCGGAACATGGCGGTAGACTGCCCAACATCGCGGCGCAGTTCCAGTTGCCAGACCGATTCGCTGGTGATGGAATGATCAAATCCCATTAAACGGGAAAGATCAGATGCAATTGTAGGGCGGGTTTGAATTTCAGGCATAAGTTTTCCAGATTGTTTGTATTCAAAATTGAACTGGGCGCTTTATTGTATCGGCACAATTCGGACAGGCACAACGCACGCCGGAAGTACCTCTCCCTGATTGTCTGTGACCACCAGACGCAGTTGATAGTCGCCAGGGGTTAGGGCAGTTGTATTCCAACGTCCGATCAGTCCATTTGTAACAGTGTTACGGTCAGCCGATATGGTCGCCCAGGTTTCGCTTCCAGCCTGCGCTACTTCATATTTATAAAATCCAAAATTTGGGATGTTGACTGTTCCGATCAGTTCGACCGTGCCTTTTACTTCATCGCCCGCTTCGGGAGATGTGAGCATGATCTTGTTTGGGGTACAACCAACTATATTTGGAATTGCTGTTTGCGGGGGAAAATTCGCAAACTGGGTCATCATCTCGGCTGAGAGTGTGCCGGTGGGAGTTGAGATTAAATCAAGCGTGGGGGTGGTCAGAAAAATATCTGAGGGAAGCCCGGGGATAATGAAGGTGGCTGTGAAAAATTCGGCGCAAAATAAAACGACAATCAATGTTGAAATTGCGGCAGACTGCCCCAGCCGCCGCGAGGAGAACTCGCGCTCCATTGTGTACACAGCGCTCTGCGATTCCCGCCACGAACGCCACAACCAGCGAAAAGCAAACAAGGCTCCTATTGCCAATAGGATGTAGATCAGCCCCTCATATAACTTGAGGAAGTTATAAATTGGTATCATTTGAAAACTTCAATGGCAGTCCTACAATTCACGCAAAACTGAGCGGATTATTTTTTCAACCTTGGGGGTGATTACCTTGCCTGCTTCGATTACTTCTTCGTGGGTTGTGACTGTTGAACCATCCAGGTTGGCTTTGTTGCTAATGCCAGAAAGCCCAAGCACACGCATGCCGCCATGCCGCGCAATAATAACTTCGGGGACGGTGGACATGCCGACTGCGTCAGCGCCGGCAAGACGCAAAAAGCGCAGATCAGCGGGGGATTCAAAAGAGGGTCCGCTTAACCCTGCGTACACGCCTTCGCGCAAGGTGATGTTATTTTCCTTTGCAACTTTACGGGCAAGATCACTGTATGCGCGATCGTACGGCTGGCTCATGTCGGGAAAGCGGGTGCCGATCTCATCCAAATTGGGACCCATGAGCGGATTCAAACCAGACATGCCCATCAGGTTGAGTTGGTCGGTGATGAGCATTACATCGCCGGGATCAAAGTCAGGATGCACGCCCCCCGCGGCGTTGGTGACGATCATGTTCGAAATTCCCATTCGCTGCATGACGCGCACAGGCAGGGTGACTTCTCCCATTGTATAACCTTCGTAGTAATGGATGCGTCCCTGCATGACCAGCACAGGCTTGCCTTCCAATTCACCGATAACAAAACGTCCGGCGTGACCATGCACCGTTGAAACCGGAAAGTTGGGCAGGTCACGATAAGGGATGTGAACTGCCTGTTGGACGGAATCAGCCAGGTCGTTAAGCCCCGATCCGAGAATAATTCCAGTAAGCGGTTGGATGGAAATCTGTTTTTTAATCGCCTGTGCGGTTGTGTCAATTTGAGCGAGGGAAATAAAATTTTGCATTTGTGTTTACCTGTTTGAGAATTTTTTTGTAAAAGCCCGCATCCCCGATATGCGTTGGGCATTATATCAGAAATCACAACTGGCTTTTTTAAAGGTAGAAAAAATCTGTCTCTTATGCTATGCTACGTCGATAATGAAACAATCATCTGAAAACGACCTGCACGCGCTTTCTTCTTGGATACTTGGCGTCACGGGGACTTGCCTGCTATTAATCCCATTTCACTTTAATGTGGATGGGTTGGGATTGCCGGAACAGGTATTGGCTATTTTAGGTATATTTTGCTACCTGATTGCTTTATTAAACCAGGTTGTGTTTGTGCTGAATTACAGTCAAAAACGCGTTCTGTTTTATCGGGGCGCGTCAGTTCTCTTTCTTTTTATTTTGGGTGGTATTTTTATTCGGATGGGATATTTTGTAGAGGGAATTATTTTTTTCTTTGTCGGTGTCTCGCAATTTATCTTGATCAGCCCATGGAAAAATTTTTTCACAGATATTGACCCGTTAAATTTTACGCTGGTAATCATTGGGTTTTCAAGCGGAATTTACCTTGCGTTGGCAGGCGACCAATATATAGAACTCACTCCTTACCATAAGACCATTCTGATCATTCTCCTGCTTGGCGCTTCGTCTTTTGAGGCGCTTAGGGGAATTCTTTTTTCAGAAAAATTTGATGTTATTTTTTCCCGCGCACAGGCCATTCCCTGGCTGGGGTGGTGTCTTGTCTTTGTTTCAGTCAAACCGCTATCTGCGGCGCACTTGGTTGCGCCCGCATTGCTTGTGACAACGGTGATACTCAACAGGCTTATGCCGTGGGAGCGACTAAAACTGCCGGAAAACGATGTTTTTGGTACACGCGCCGTAAAAATTGTCATCTTCCTCGAAACTATGTTGCTCGCGTTTTTAAGCATGTTGTTTGCCGTAATAGACCCCACGCTCAAGTCTGATTTTGCGCGCAATGCGGTATTTATGTTCTTTGCCTTTAGTTCCGTAATACTCTATTACGAAATCGCTACAATCGTTATGACGATCCATGGTTTGATAGGCGAACTGACACGGACGGAAGACGAGACCGACCCGCCTGCCGACCTTGCCCTGGTTTTGTGGAACAGCAGGCTGGCGCGCTATATCAAACCGTTCATGCACACACGCGACACATTGCGAATCCGCATTAATGCACAAGCGGATCAGATCGGCACTTTAACACGCCAGTTGACGAACGAGAAAAAGCGTAATTCTCAATTGACCCTGCTGATGGAATTAAGCCAGCAGCTTGAAAATCAATTGGATCAGCCGGTTGCGGCGCAATTGTCTGTCAATACGTTGGAACGCGCTTTAAATTGTGATCTGGTGTGCCTGTTCATCCACGAGCCGGACGAGAAGGAATTTATGTTGTTGGCGGCGGCAGGGAAACAGACCAACCTAATCCCTTCCGGCTTTCGACAGGATATTTCAAAGGGTGCGCTGGGGCGCGCGGTACGCCAAAGAAAAACGCAAGTGATCAATGATATTGGAAAAGACGCAGAATACATTTATTTTGAAAACGAGCCAAACCTTTCGGCGGTGGTGATTCCGCTGATTTTCAATGGCTATTTAAATGGGGCAATTGTGCTCAGCAGCGAAACCATCAATGCCTTTGGCAGTATTGACATCTGGCTTGCAGAAGCGGCTGCCGCAGAATTAACCCGCGCCTGGGAGCGTTCCAGGTACCACCAGCGTTTAATGAATTTGGTCCAAACAGGAAGCCAGTTGTCAGCGATGGTACAGCCTGAAACTACCGTACACGAAGTCGCATCCATCACCAGAGAGATTCTTCAGTCGAGATTCACATTTGTGCAGATTCACCTGGGACAGGAAAGAAACTTCACCCAAAGCGCTTCTTCGGGAGATGCCCCGCGCTTGTTAGAATCTCTCGAAAACTCGACTGATTCCGAAGCGTTGATCCAAATAGCTTTTCATGCGGTTCAACCCTTCCGCGTGCGCGACGTAAGAAAGTATTCGCCCGCTTCACATCTCGTAATTGACAACGCCGGCTTGAGAAGTATGATTGCCATCCCGATCCGCTGGCACCGGTTGAGCATTGGAACCATACTTGCATTCGGAAAACAAAATGAAGTCTTTTTTAATGAAAACGACCAATCTCTTGCCGAGCTTCTTTCCATTCAAGCGGCGGGGGCTTTTGAAAGCACCTGGCTTCAACAGGAATTGCGCGATTCCCTGCGGACAACCTCGCTGCTTTACCGCCTAAGCAACCAGATCATTCAATCTGAAAACCTGCAAAGCGCCGCATTGGATATTGCCCAGACCGCGCACATAATTGCCAAAAGTTCCACAACGGGCATTATGCTGTTCAACCAGGAAGGAAATACCATCGCCGAGGCACAGATCAACGCATCAGGCGCGCATATTGATAACGAACATCCCATGGACATCATTAAAGACGTCATGGAATCAGGTCAACTTATTTATCTCTCGCAAGGGAACTCCATCACCCGCGCTTGCCTGCCCATCCAAACGCCCATCCTCAAATACGGAATTTTATGGCTGGATATTCCCGAAGATCAAGGGCATAAATCCATAGCCAACCCAAATGACCTGCAAGCGCTGGTAAACCAAACCGCAATTGCATTGGAACGATCTGTGCTATTGGTGGAATCGCGCCGTCAAGCCACAGAGATTAAAGCCGCTTATGATACGTTGGAGGCGACCTACGATCAAACGCTGGCTGCGCTTATGTCTGCTTTGGATGCGCGTGATCGCGAAACAGAAGGTCATAGTTTGCGAGTCAGCCATTTAACCGCCAAACTGGGGAAAACGCTCAACCTCTCATACGATCAATTAAAAGTACTCGAACGCGGATCACTTTTACACGATATTGGAAAAATCGGCATCAGCGACACAATTCTGCACAAGCCTGGTCCTTTAAACGATGAAGAGTGGAAGATAATGCGCCGACACCCAGAAATTGGAGCAAGAATTGTAGAGGGGATTCCCTTTCTGCAAGATACCATTCCCCTCATCCGCCACCACCAGGAACGGTGGAATGGGAGCGGCTACCCAGACGGTTTGTGCTGCGAGGAGATTCCCATTCTGGCGCGCATGTTTTCAATTGTAGATGCATTCGACGCCCTGACAAGCAATCGCCCTTACAGGCAAAAAATTTCAGAGCACGAGGCAGTTGACTATTTATGCGAAGAAGCCGGTGTTTTATTTGACCCGCAAATTGTTGAAGTATTCAAAAAGTTGGTTACAGAAACCCAGTCTGACCTGTCGCCAATGGAACAACATGAAAAATAAAGTCAACCGCAGCGGTTTTACCCCGCAGGAAAACCTGATATCGATCCTGCCTTCCACACTGGTGGGCATTAGTATGCTATTCGCCACCATAGCATCTGCCCTGCTCAATTTCCCCCCCGAAGACCCAAACCATAAAATCGTTATTATCATTTGCGGTATTGTTGGAATTCTACACCTTGCTTTTTACTATTTCATTTTCACTGTGGCGTTCAACAAATCACGGTACGTATGGATCAATGCGATCATCGCCGCGCTGACGCTCAGCACACTGACTTACTTTATTCCCCAGGAAGTCAGTTCCCTGCTCTACATACTCGTTTTTATTTCAGCATTGCCCGCATCGTTATTGTCCAATCGCGGGCCGGCATATTTTCTTATTTTTAGCGTTACATCCTTTCATTTCCTGGCACACCTGAACATCCAACAACCCAGTTACCAGTGGATCACCCACTTCGGATTCACGATCACCGCTTTCATAGGAATTGAAACCGTTCAGCAACTGAAAAGTATTTCAGCCCAGCACATTAACCGCCTTGAGATCATCAATGAGTTTAGCAAACAGATCGTTTCCACCCTGGATACCAAACGGGTTTTTAGCCTGCTGACGAACGCCTTTCAAGGCGCGCTCGAAGCGGATTCGTATTACGTCGGCATTATAGAGGGGGATCAACTACGGCTGGAATTGTTCTACGACGACGGGGAATTCATACAGAATGCTCAGGTGAATAAAAAAGGAACTCTTTCCAATTGGGTATCCACTCACCAACAGGCGCTCTTCCTGCCTGACCTGCGCCAGCGTATTGAACTGGACGATGTGGAAATCATCACCATTGGAAACGACACGCCCACCCTCTCATGGATGGGCGTGCCAATGCACAGCGCTCATGTAGATGGCGTGATGGCAATCTCCTCATACCGCCCCAACGCCTTTGATCGCAGCGACCTTGAGTTACTCTCCAACATTGCCCAACGCGCCGCGCTTGCGCTCGACAACACCTATCACCATGCGATTGTACAAAAACAGGCACGGTTAGACAGCCTGACAGAAGTTTTTACTCACGGCTATTTCATTCAAACCCTGCGCGAACAAGCCGAAACCTGCAAAGCGCAAAACCAGCCGCTCAGCCTGATCATGCTCGACATTGATTATTTCAAACAGTACAACGACACCTTTGGTCATCTCATCGGCGATGAAGTGCTGATCAGTTTATGCGATGTCATCCGCCGCCATATCAAAAACACCGACGCGGTTGGACGCTGGGGCGGCGAAGAGTTTTGCGTTGCCCTGCCCAACACAGACGCGCAACAAGCCCTGCAAGTTGCGCGGCGCATTCGCGAGACAATGTCTACATTAAAAGTAAGAAACGCCGAACAAATGACCATTCCCATCCCGACCGTCAGTCAGGGCATTGCCACATTCCCCGTCGAAACAGAAGACATCACAAAACTAATAGATACCGCAGACAAACGCCTCTACATGGCAAAGGAACGCGGACGCGATCAAATTGAATCTGCGCCCGCGCTCCCGTAGGGGGGCAGGTTTGAAACCTGCCCCTACAAAACCTACGCTAAGACCTGAGCCAACGCCTCCAGCGTCTTCTCCACACCGGCGTCGTCCACCCAATAATGCGTCACCAGCCGAAAGCGGCGCGGACCTGCCCAATCCACCAGCACGCCGCGTTTCTTCATTTCTTCGACAATTTGATTGACACTTAATTGGACTTCATCCAGCAGATCGAAATACACCATGTTGGATGAAGGACTTGCGTCCAATTTTATACCCCGAACCTGATTCAGCCCCTCGAACAGAATCTTCGCCCGGGCATGATCCTGCCCCAGCCGCGCCGTCATCGTCTCCAGCGAGATCAATCCCGCCGCCGCCAGAATCCCAGCCTGACGCATTCCACCACCCAGCATCTTCCGCAGGTGACGCGCGCGCTTGATAAATTTCTGCGAGCCAACCAGCATCGATCCGACGGGCGCAACCAAACCCTTGCTCAAACAAAACATGACCGAGTCGGCAGGCGCGACCAATTCTTTCACATCCACATTGAGTGCCGCCGCCGCGTTGAAAATCCGCGCGCCGTCAATATGCAACGACAGATTATTCTCAC
>JAIFKY010000288.1 GCA_020049345.1 Anaerolinea sp. | reverse complement strand
GATTTTGTGCCGATCTCATTCTATAAAATCTTTGGTTACCCAACCGGACTCGGCGCATTGATTGCGCGTAAAACTGCCCTGGCAAAATTACATCGTCCGTGGTTTGCAGGCGGAACCATCACCGTCGCATCGGTCATGGGCGATAAATATTACATGGCTGACGGCGCCGCCGCTTTTGAAGACGGCACGCTTGACTACCTCAACATCCCCGCGATTGAGATTGGATTAAAACATATCGAATCGATTGGATATGATGTCATCGGCGAGCGCGTCAAAACGCTCACAGGCTGGCTGTTAGAACACCTGACGCAAATGAAACACAGCACGGGCGAGCCGCTGGTGCGTTTGTTTGGTCCCAATTCCACAGAAGGACGCGGCGGCGCGGTCACGGTCAATTTTTACGACAAAAATGGCAAAGCATTTGACCACCGTTTTATTGAAAGCGAAGCCAACAAAGTCAACATCTCGCTCCGCACAGGTTGTTTTTGCAACCCCGGCGCGGGTGAAGTAGCCCTCGGCATCTCGCGCGTGGAACTGGATGTGTGCTTCACACGTCAGGGACATCAGGACAGATTATCAATTGACGACTTCCGCTTGTGTATTGACGGAAAATCCAGCGGCGCGGTGAGAATATCCGTAGGCATGGTTACAAACTTCAACGATGTGCAGGCGTTTCTGTCTTTTGCACGCGGATTACTGCGTTAGAGAGCGGGCGTACAAAGAGCATTAACAAGAGAATACAGAGTCCACTGAGAAACTGTTTAATAACTTCACCACGAAGTCACCAAGACACAAAGCCACAAAGTTTTTCTCTTCGAGTCTTTGAGACTTCGTGCCTTTGTGATAAAAAAGCGGGCTTATTAAACAGTCTCTGAGATTTTTATTGGGTTTTCTCAGTGGACTTGCGCTGGCACTGTCCGTCAGGTCAAGTGTGTAATCTCAGCGGTAAAAAACCTTCGGGTGATTTTCTTACAGGAACTGCTGCGCTAGAATTGGCAAACCATTTGGGAAAAGGAGTATGAAATGACCAAACCATTTGCATTAATTATCGAAGACAGCCCCGTATTCAGCCTGATGTTCTCAACCATGGTACAGGGTGAATTTGAAGTTGAAACGGTACAGGACGGAGAATATGCATTAACCCGCCTAAACGAAGTTACACCCAACTTAATCCTGCTGGATCTGCACCTCCCCGGCATTCCTGGAAGAAAAATTCTAGACCGCGTCAAGTCAGATGAACGCTTTGCCAAAACCCGCATCATTCTCACCACATCCGATGAACGGCAGGCAGAGGAACTGCGGGATTTTGTAGATATTGTTCTGCTCAAGCCAATCAACCCAAGCCATCTGCGCCAACTGGCATCGAGAATGAAAATGGAGTAACTCATACAAAATGAACGGACAAACCCGATCCAACATCAAGCCAGGCATCACCGTGCTGATCGTCCTGAAACAAGATCAGCGCACAGGCAAATTAACCAAAGGCATCGTCAAGGATATTCTTACCAGTTCGCCCAATCACCCACATGGGATCAAAGTCCGCCTGGCTGATGGACAGGTGGGGCGTGTTAAGGAGATTCTCAACGCCAATGAATAATCTCGTGATTCGAAATGTTCAGCCAAACGATCTGGCTGAATGTTGCGCTGTTGAAACATCGGGATTCTCCCCTGAAGAAGCAGCCTCCAGAGAAACCATCAAACTCCGCATGGACATGTTTTCGCAGGGGTTTTTCGTTGCAGAGTTCAATGGTCAAGTTGTGGGAATGCTCAACAGCGGCTGTACAAACAAGGATGACATCAGCGACGAGGAATTAAAGCAGTTGATCGGACATGACATCAACGGCAAAAATATGGTCATCTTTGCGCTGGCTGTTTTGCCTGAATTTCAAAGGCGCGGCATTGCAAAACAATTGATGCTGAGTTTTGTTGAAGAAGCAAGGCGGAATAAAAAAGAAAAAGTTCTGCTGATGTGCAAGCGTAACTTAATCGCCTACTATCAAGGATTGGGATTTGCACATGCAGGATTGTCCCGTTCCACACATGGCGGCGCGGAGTGGCATGAAATGCGCCTGTCAATTAGCGCTTAATAGTTCTTTTTGAAAGTTTTATTTTAACAAGATGAGCAGATATGAACAAAAAAATATTTATACTCCTTGTAGTCGCTGTGATTATTTTATCCTGTAGGATGCCTGTCGCAGCCACACCCACACCTACTCCTGCGCCCACACATACGCCCGTACCGCCGCCAACTTCCACGCCAAAAATAGAACCGCCTGATAAACCGCTTCCCACTGTTACGCCTGTTTGTATTTCCTCTGAACCCACACAGGCTGATATTGATCGCGCGCTTGCCTACACGGGGAAAATATTTGACACAACTGAGTGGAATAAAGATTACTCCGTTAGTGAGAATCGCGTTGCCGTGACCTGGCAGAACAGTCCGCTGGGGGCTGTCGTTTACCTTGAAGCGCTTATCTTTCCATGCAGTTATGAAGAACCCGATCTTACGCGGTATTTCAGCAGCGAAAACTGGAAAACCGTTTTTCAAAATTACGAGAGTTACGAGTTGATTGACGAATGTAAAACAAATACTGGGTTAAGACTGTACGAATTTAAAACACAGAATCAAGGCTTTGAATACCGGATCAAATACTGGGTCAAGAATGACACCAACACGCGCGTCATCGTCACCATGATCGTTTTTCCGCTTGAATCAGAATTATTGCTGGATGAATATTCATCCATGCTTTTCCCAAACTACTCAACCTGCCCGTAATATAATTTAGACAAGCCAACGCCAAAAGATTTCACCACAGAGCGCACTGAGTCCACTGGAAAGCATCTTAAAAATCTCCGTGGTCTTCGTGATCTCTGTGGTGAGCGATTTTTTTGTGCAAAAACCCATCAAAAAAGGAATCCAACATGACCTCTCGTTACGATATTCTTTTTCAACCGATTAAGATCGGTCCTGTTACCGCGCCGAATCGATTCTATCAAGTACCGCATTGCAACGGATTCGGGTGGAGAATGCCGCAGGGTTTGGCTGCCATGCGCGGCGTGAAAGCCGAAGGCGGCTGGGGCGTGGTCAACACCGAAGAAGCGGAAATCCACCACACGAGCGACCTTTCCCCATATTTTGAAGGAAGACTCTGGAACGATGGCGACATCCCCGCGCTGCAATTGATGACCGAAGCCGTGCATAAACACGGCGCGCTGGCAGGCATTGAACTGACCTACAACGGACAAGACGCCTCGAACCTGTATTCGCGCGCCGCTCCATTTGATGTGCGCTCGCGCGGAATTGTCGGCGCCAGCGGATACGAACCCGGACAGTCTCGCGCCGCAAGCAAGGACGATATCAAGCAAATTCGCAAGTGGCATCGTAATGCAGCCATCCGCGCAAAGCGGGCGGGCTTCGACATTATCTGTTGCTACGCCGCGCATAATCTGTCGCTTGCTTTTCATTTCCTATCTAAAGAAAACGACCGCGCCGACGAATACGGCGGATCGCTTGAAAACCGTGTCCGTTTTTTACGCGAGTTGATCGAAGACACAAAAGAAGCCGTCGGCGATACCTGCGGGATTGCCCTGCGTTTTGCCGTGGATGAATTGCTCGGCAACGCGGGAATGCAATCTACAGGCGAAGCGCGCGACATTGTTGGGATGCTCGCAGAATTGCCCGATCTGTGGGATGTCAACATCAGCAACTGGTCAAACGACTCAACCACATCGCGTTTTGAAAAAGAAGGCAATCAGGAAAAATATATTTCCTTCGTCAAGCAACTGACAACCAAGCCCGTCGTCGGTGTGGGGCGCTACACCTCGCCTGATTCGATGGTCTCAGCCATCGAGCGCGGCATCATGGATTTAATCGGCTCGGCGCGCCCCAGCATTGCCGACCCGTTCCTGCCGAACAAAATCAAGGAAGATCGCCTCGAAGATATTCGTGAGTGCATCGGCTGTAATATTTGTGTCACCGGAGATACGCGCTATGTTCCCATCCGCTGTACGCAAAACCCGACCATGGGCGAGGAATGGCGGCGCGGCTGGCATCCTGAACTCATTGCGCCGAAGAAATCCGACGACGAAATACTCATTGTCGGCGCGGGTCCCGCAGGCATGGAAGCGGCGCGGGCATTGGGTCAGCGCGGATACCACGTTATCCTCACCGAAGCCAAACGTGAAGCCGGCGGACGTGTGGCGCTTGAATCCGCGCTGCCCAGTCTGAGCGAATGGCGGCGCGTGATGGATTGGCGTCTGACGCAGATCAACAAAACACCGAACATCTTTTTCTATCCATCCAGCCCGATGACCGCAAAAGACATCCTCGAAGCAGGCGCGCCGCATGTCATCCTCGCCACAGGCGCAACCTGGCGGCGCGACGGCGTGGGGCGTTATCTTTCTCAACCCATCCCTGGCAACGCCAAAATTTTCACTCCCGATGACTTGATGAATGGAAAGTTGCCAACCGGCAAAGTCCTCATCTACGACGACGACCATTATTACATGGGCAGTGTCCTTGCGGAATTGCTGTCCGAAAATGGCTGTGAAGTCACGCTGGTCACACCCGCCCCATCCATTTCGTATTGGACTCAATTCACACTCGAACAGAATCGCATCCTCAAGCGACTCAACGCCTTGAAGATTAACCTGCTCCCAAATCATTTCATCGCATCACACACGCCGACAACTGCCACGGTCACGAACAGCATTACCTCCGCTGAAACAGTCCTCGCCAGTGATGCCATCGTCATGGTCACAGACAGACTCTCCAACGATGCGCTGTATCGTGAATTGCAGCCCGCGCTCGCCGAAGGCACGCTCAAATCCCTGCGTGTAATCGGCGACGCCGAAGCGCCCAACATCATCGCCCAAGCCATCTTCAGCGGACACCTCGCCGCCCAGGAATTCGACGAAGTCATCGACCCCGATGCGACGCCATTCAAGGTCGAGCGGGTTGTTTTATAAAACAAGATAACAGTCACCTTGAATTTCAAAGTTGGAACACATGACCCACTCCATCTCCCCCATTCTCTATTTCCTATTTCCTGTTATCGGCTATCTTTTTGGCTCCCTGCCATTCGCCATTTGGATCACGCGCTTTGTCAAAGGCGTGGATGTGCGCGACTCAGGTTCGGGTCATGCCACAACGACCAACACCATCCGCCAGGCGGGGTTTGGTTGGGGCGCGCTGGTTTTGATGTTGGATATTGCAAAGGGATTTTTGCCAACCTATCTGGCGCTTAGTCGGAATGAAATTCCGGTCTACATTATTGCGTTGACCGCTTCGTTCGCGGTGATCGGTCACTGTTGGCCGCTGTTCGCTCAGTTTCGCGGCGGCATGGGGTTGGCAACTGCGGGTGGAACTTTTCTCGCAGTCAGCCCGTTGACCTTTCTCATCAGCCTTGGTCTTCTCATTTTGTTGACGCTGGTCATTCGTCACTCGGCGCGCGCGAGCGTGTTTACCGGCATTCTCGTTGCGCCGATCTTGTGGATTTTCCACATCCGCGATGTTTCGTTTTGGGTGACGTTGGGCGCAGGCATTGTGATTGCGATCCGCTTTTTGATTGACTGGAACCGCCATTATCGTGAGTTGTGGCTTGACCGCGAAAAAAACACTGGCTGAGATTCTGCCGCAGATCGCAGATCAGGTTTGGGCGGGGCGCGAAGCGGGTTTTTATCAAAATAAAAAGAGCCTTGGTTCAAATTCCAAGGCTCTTTTTTTATGTTCCCAATAACCAATCCAGAATGGTGCGTTTCTTTTGCACGGTTTCTTCCAGTTTGGGCATGGACATGATTACGACCGTTATGTTGTCGTGTCCGCCGCGATCATTTGCCAGGTTGATGAGCGCTTCGGAAGCCAATCTCACATCCTTTTTGGAGCGGATGATTTTTTGAATTTCATCATCCCAAACGAGGTCGGTTAGTCCATCGCTGCACAGCAGAATGGTATCGCCGGGTTCAAGGTGAAACCCCTGATTATTTTGTGATTCTTCGTTGGATTCGGCGTCGTCAATTCGCAGGCGAAAATCCACATCGGGTAATTTCAAGCCGCCCAAATACCTGCGGATGACATGCTGGTTTGGGTGGTCGTGCATTTGCTCGGCGGTGATGATGCCTTTTTCAAAGGCTTCCTGCACCCAGGTGTGATCAATGGTTAGGCGTTGAATAAATTTGCCGCGCAAAAGATAAATGCGGCTGTCGCCGACGTAGGCAGTGTATAACTTGTCTTCGATAATCCAGACGCAGGCGCAGGTTGATCCCATGCCGCTTTCATCTTCGTTGCTTGCAGAGTGAGAGGAGATGGATTGGCTTGCGTTTTGGATTGCGGTTTCAAGAATTTTTATGGGTTTTTTGGCGTTACTTTCGGCGACCCCCGCGGTGATGTAGTTGACGGCAAGTTCGGCGGCTATTTCTCCGGCGAGATGCCCGCCAATGCCATCTGCAACCACGGCAAAAACCGCCGGACGCGGATCATCCTTGCTCAGGAGAAATGATGAAATCGCGTAGCGATCTTCATTATTCTTGCCAGACATTCCGGCATGACTGAGTGCGGCAACATGTACGTGGGGAAGTGAAGACCGAATCATTCTTCAGAATTTAGAACGGTGATCGTGGGTTTGAGAGTCACAGGCGGCACCCTAAGTGTGAAGCGGTATGTTAACTGCCCGAAGTTTACCATATCCCCGTGCGTCAGACGACACCCCTCACGGGGGATAAGTTCATAATTTACCCACGTGCCGGAAATTGAGCCATTGTCCAGCAGCAAAAACCCGCCGTCATCAGTTTGCCTTAATCGGGCGTGAACAAGGGCAATGGAAGGGTCGTCTAATATTTGAGTGCATTGCGCCGGGTCTGTGCCAAAGATAATTTCCGGTTCGCTTAGCGAGATCGGCGTGACCGGCATAACCTGTCCATCTGCATTGATGCGGATGAATGAAGCCGCCGCTTCAGTCCATGATCCTTCTGCGCGCTCAGGACGCCGCTTTACATCTGTTACGGTTTTCTTTGAGAGGCTCGGACGCCTTATGGTTTTGCTTGCAGTGCTCGCGGGCAGGGGCGCAACAACTGCTTCTCCGACTGCCCGCACCGATTGCGTCAACGGGTCTGCATCTGCGCGGCGCGCGGCTTGCGCGGCGCGAATGGAGGGCAGGCGCAGCCGCCCACTTAAGAGAATTATAAAAAGCACAAGTCCGGCAAGGATGATGGCGCCAAATGTGATGGGGGTGCGGTATTTGGCGAGTAAGGCAAAAATGCCCTGCGGCGGCTGGATCACCGTCACCATTACAGGAACCGCCATGCTGAATTTGCTCAATCCAAGAGAATCCACAGCCTCAACCATAATTTGGTGCTCGGCGCTATTGGTGTAGGCGCTTATATCCCAGGTAAATAAGTTGAACGGTTCCGTTGTGTTCTCGTCCATGATCACGCCATCTACATATAAAGTCGTGCGCGTTAACGGGCGGTCATGTCCATCTGGAAACTCTGTGATGATCTCAATCTCTTGCGTGGTGGGCAAAAGTATTTCAGTATTAAAGGGGTCGTCTTCGGGTGTGCGGCGCGTAATTTGCAGGGACGTTGTAAGCGGAAACGGATTAGGCGGCTGAATGTCCATTTCAAATTTTTGCGTGGCGGAACTTACTGCGCCTGAACCCGAGGGAAGGTTTACGTTTACGCTAAGGGTGTGTTCGCCGGCGGTTTTCAATCGTGATGTGTAGGAAAGCGCAAAAACCCGACGCAATCCAGAGAAATAAGCCTCAGGATCAGGAAAACGTTCCAAGCCTGAATAGGTGAACATACTTCCGCCAGTTTGCAGGGCAAGGTTATTGAACGCCGCCGCGCTGGTGGTGGTGAAGGTTGTTTGGGCGTCTACAAACCAGACGAAGATGTAAATATTGTTTTCGACCGCGCGCTGAATGTAAGGCTCAAGAGCAGATGCTATGCCGCTGTCGTCTGTATGCGGGGTGATAAAAAGAATGGCGCGTTTTACACCCAGCCGCGCGGTTTGCGCGCTGACCGTGTCGATGGCTATGGATAGGGATTGCAGGTTGGGTACGGCGGCGCGGAAGTTGGGCTGAAAGCCATTCAACCCGATGATGAAATCTGCGGCGTTGGCGTGGTTGATGACTGGTCCTGCCTGGCTGACAAGGCTGTAATCATCAGGCAAATCGGCGGGGCGGCTTTGCGCCCACTGCACCAATACCTGCGAGATGCGTTGAAAACGGGAAAAATTTGTTGTTGGATCACGCGTGTCTAGCGGCTCGCCCTGGTTGACGGCGATCACAACCTGCAATGGCACAGAGATTTCGTTCAGTGAATCGACAGGAAGTGGCTGATTGTCTTCGACGACAGAAACAGCCTCGGGCTTGAGTCCAGATGCGAAAATACCCTTCGAGTCGAACACATCCAAAAACGCAGTAATGGTCGGAAAGGTGGAAACTTCCGCAGGGTAGAGTTTTGCAGAGGCAAGGTTTTGTTCTTGCGCACTCGCGCGCGAATCAGGCGCGGCGCCAAGCAGAAGACTCAAACTGAAAAGCAGAGCAAGAAATTTACGCATTTGCCTCAATCATAACAGGAGCCGCTTCATTTTTGGGAAGCGCAACGCGAATGTAAATAAGCGTCCAAATGGTTTCGGTGTATGTCAGCAGGATGCCATTTAGGAACCATGCGACCGGGGAATACAACAAAAGGATGATGCCTGCAAAAATAAAGGGCTGCCAGGTGGTGATATTGCCGGCAAGGAAACTGACCACGATGGGGACAACAATAATGTAAACGGGAATTGCAATGATTATTCCGATAATCAAGTTGGCAAAGAAGAGAATGACCGCCACGGCGAGCAATCCGCCAATATTTTTGCGGAACACTTCCCAGCCCTGCGCGATTGCGGCGAATATTCCCAGGTCTTCCAGAATTAAAGCGCGTACTGCCTGCGCGTAGTACAACCCCAGCGCAACCATAAATGGCACGAAACAACAGCATAGGCCGATCACCAGCAAGACGGCTCCAATTCCACTACCTGCGGAACTGGGCGCTGCTTCGAAAACAAATGAAATTGCAATAAACAGGACAATTACGGCGACGATGACCGGTAAAAATATTACAAGCCCAATGCCAATGACCCGCCAGAAGTAGCCCAGGCTTTCGCTGAATAATTCGCCGAATTTTATTTTTTCAACGCCTGTTTCAGCGTGGTACGCGCCTCGGATCAAGCCGATCTGTCCGATATTTACTATAAATATTTGAATAAGCCAGACGATCAAAATTAAGACGACCAGAACGTATACGATCCAGTAGTTTTCTGAAAACCAACTTATCGCTTTTTCTGCGAAAGCCGAGAGTTGACGAAACATCTCGCGCGATGACTGGTTGTCTGTGAATTGATTGTTGCGTGATGAACTATTTGAATTACTCCCACTGCCTTTTCCGCAACTGGCAAGGATGCCAAATATCCACAACACTTTGTGCTTCCAAATGAGTTTTGCAGCGCGGGTGAAAACCTCGATAATATCAAATTTCATTTTAAATTTCCTTTTGTGAGCCTGCCCCAACAAAAACCGGAATATCTTTTGCCGGGTTGGCAAGGCGCAGATAAGTTAGAAAAAGCGCTGATTTCATAAATGTCATTATGATACTTTGAAAGAAGGTCATCAGGGGAAAGAACAGGCACATAAAACCAAGCATGATCAAGGTCATCATTTGAGCGTCAAACTTCCCAGACGACGCAAAAAATGGAATGACAAAGAAAGGAGCCATCAGGGGCATCATAAAAATGCTCATGATGAAGGATGTACCAAAATAAATAATCAGGGTGACTAGGACGTATTTCCAAATATTTTCCCACACAAGGTTTAATCCGCGCTTTACGGCATCAAGCGCGTTCATGTCATCCACAATGACAGCGGCTTGAGCCGATTCCAATACGCCAAGTACCAGAAGGGAAAGCGGCGCAACAAGGAGAATAAGAGGCTGTAGAAAAATTGAAGCCATACCGATGGTCACCAGGGTTAGGACAAAAACCATCAAGAAAAACAGGGTGAATACCAAACCAATACTCAGGTTAATGATTAACAAGACCGCAAGAATGCGTCCAAAATACCGAAGACTGTCACGAAGCAGGCTTGCGAAAGAAAGTCCGCCTTCGCCGCGTTCAGCCCGCCATACGCCAAGCGTGGCGGCAGACATGGAAACCGCATTCGCTAAAAAACCAACACTAAATAAAATAATGACAGCGCCAAAAGTGACAACTGAAACGATTGCATCAGCCGATTGGAACACATCGCGTTGAGCGCCTGCGCCCGACAAAAAATATGCGGGAAAAGCAAAAAACGGAAAAGCCAGAAACGACACAAGCGTCGGCAGCGCCAACAAAACCCAAAGCGTTTTATGCTTCCACGTAATCAGCCAGGCGCGGGTGAATACTTCGCCAAAATTAAAATTATTCGTGATTACTCCTTTTGATTCAGCAATTCAGTGATTCAACAATTTATTATCTCGCTGAATCGCCAAGAGAGCGCTTCTTAAGTCCGGTTTGTACAAAAAAAAAGCATTGACCACAGAGAGCACAGAGGTCACAGAGATTTTTTATGGTTTTTTCTCAGTGATCTTCGTGATCTCTGTGGTAAAAAAAGCCTTTAAGAAACTCTCTCTAAATCGAATCACTCCCACTCAATTGTCGCGGGGGGCTTACTGGTAATATCATACACCACCCGATTGATTCCTTCCACCTCATTTACGATGCGGTTTGCAACCTTCGCCAGCAGGTCATACGGCAGGCGCGCCCAGTCCGCAGTCATGAAATCTTCGGTGGTCACCACGCGGATTGCGGCGGCTTCCTGATAGGTGCGCTGGTCGCCCATCACCCCCACCGATTTCACGGGGAGCAAAACCACAAAAGCCTGAGAAGCCGTGCCGCCCTTGCCTAAAAATCCGGCTTGGGATAATTCTTCTTGCAGGATGAAATCTGCCGCCCGCAGGCGGGATACGCGCTCTGGCGTACACTCCCCGAGACAGCGCACGGTCAACCCCGGACCCGGAAATGGTTGCCGCCAAACGAGGCTTTGACTCAGTCCAAGCGCTTCGCCAACCAACCGCACCTCATCTTTGAATAAATACCTCAGCGGCTCAACCAGTTCAAATTCCATATCTTCAGGAAGTCCGCCCACGTTATGGTGCGATTTGATCTTCGCGGCTTTGCTTCGGTCTGGTCCGGAAGATTCCACCACATCGGGGTAAATGGTTCCCTGCACCAAAAACTTTGGTTTACCTACATTTTTTGCTTCCCGCTCAAAGATGCGGATAAATTTCTCACCGACAATTTTTCGTTTTTGTTCAGGGTCTGTCACACCTTTCAACGCGCCGAGAAAATCATCGCTTGCCTCAACCGTAATTAACTCCACGCCAAGCCCGCCGCGCAAAGCAACGGCAACCTGTTCGCCTTCCTTGTGCCGCAACAGTCCCGTGTCTA
>JAIFKY010000260.1 GCA_020049345.1 Anaerolinea sp. | reverse complement strand
GTCGGCGCGGGCGGCAACTTTCTCAGCCAGCCATCCACCAGAAAAAACTACAAGAGCGGATACTACGTCAGCCCGTTATATCCGCACTACAGCATGGAAAAATGGCAGGAGATCGGCGCTCCAACCGCCCGTCAAGTACTACGTGAAAAAACTCAAGATTTAATGGTGTCCGCTCCTATGCCCGATGACCACGATGAATTCATCGGCAAAGGCGAAGAGTTTATTTCAAAATACACCAAATAAAAACGAGAGAGCGTGTTTTTGCGAAACACGCTCTCTCGTTACTCATTACTCGTTACTCGTTACTCGTTACTTTTTACTTCTCGCTTCTCGCTTCTCCCTGAACTTTCCCCACAGCCCATACCCTTCATTCCGCCTTTTCTCCCGCCGCTCATGTTGCTCGTGGATCTGCTCCACGTGATCGACTTTCTCTGCGATTGCAGCCTCCAGCCACAGACGCCCCTTCTCTGCAGTTGCGTGACTTCCCGCGCCATACGCGCCCGTCTTTGAGTCGTCGTCCCACGGTGGATTGGCGACCAGCGAGCCACCCTCGATCCAGTCCATGTAGTAGTCTGGCGTGGAGATGAAGTTTATTTCATCCACGACGCGCTCCATTTGACACAACTCAGGGCGCAGGTGAAGCATAAACGAAGTTTCGAGTTCGCAAGCATGACCCATGCCGCCAATCTTCGAGGTGCGATATTTCTCCAGCGCCGCCGCGCCGATTGAGCCTGACGTATGCAGAAAAGCCGTCGCGCAAAATATCCGGCGGTGACGCTCGCCCGCGTACTTGACCACATTTACAAGAAACGAAGTGTTGCCTCCATGTCCGCTCATAAAATAGAAGCGATCAAATCCGCGCGAAACAAGAACATCAATTACCGCCAGCCAAAAATCCTCAAAGGCGCGTCCGCCCGCGTTGAGAGTTGCCGCGAACGACGAGCGATGCGTGGAAACTCCGTACGGCATAACAGGTAGCGCAAAACTGCGTATAGGCACTTGACACACAGTGCCTTGGGCGATGGCTTCAATAATAACCGTGTCCACCATAAGAGGGAGGTGGAATCCGTGCTGCTCGGTGTGCCCGATTGGAATCAAAATAACCTTGCCGCGATCAGAATCGGGCGGGAAAAAACTGATCGGCGAGTATTGCGATGGATGGGGCTGCGATAACCGTTCAACGTTCAAAGCTAAACGATGAGAAGATTGCGGATCAAACCCTTGCGGCGCGAGGCAGTACACGCGGGTAAATCCGTCGTCGCGCAGGCTGTCAAGCAGATTGACAAGATATGGAACGAAAACCGTTTCAGGCACTTCCAGTCCGCTTCCGCGCCAGCCAAATGGAAACGGCGGCAGCATCCCAATTTTGTGCGGATGTCCTAATTGATCAGCCAACAAGTCAAGATCATAGCCAGCCCCAAGCGGAATAACAAGCGGCGTATCGCGCGGTAAATCAGCAATGACATCCCAACTTAGCTCATCGTATTTAAAATACTCTATTTTGCGTGTAGTCAATTCAGGAGAAGAGTTTTCAATCATCTTTTCACCTCAAAAAACTAATTTTGCCAGCCAATAATTACCAACTCACTTTGGCAACAAATACCAATCCAAGAACCGCTCCATCCGCTCGTACACATCATACAAATTTTCGCGACGCAAAAAACCATGCGGCTCATCGTCATAAGTTTTGTACTCAAAAGTCTTCCCTTCACGGCGGAGCGCTTCGACCCATTCTTCGCTGGCTTCAGGTGGAACCACGGTGTCCAACAAACCATGCAAAATTAAGACTGGCTTTTGAATATTCCTGGCGTCATTGATGGGGGAGCCTTTTAAATAAATGCCAAGATTATCAGCCGGGTGTCCAAGAAAAATTTCTGTGTAAAGTCTTAACCGTTTTTCACATTGCGCCCACGAACTGACCAGATTTGAATCGCCATACTTTGCAACGCCGCACGCAAAAAGATATTCAGGGTCGCGCGAAAGCGAAGCCACAGTCATGTAGCCGCCGTAACTTCCGCCTGCAATTCCAATTCGATCAGGCTTGATCTCTTTGAAGGTTCGCAAATATTTTGCGCCATGCAGGCAGTCTTGTGCATCGCCAACACCCCAGTCATTGTAATTGGCGCGTTCAAATTCCTGACCATAGCCCGTGGAACCGCGATAATTCGGCGCGAGGTAGGTATAGCCTTTTGCTGTGAAATATTGCGCCAGTTCATCCCACCCTAAAACATATTGATCTTTCGGCCCGCCGTGTGGATATAAAATTGCCGCGCCGTTTGATTTTTCAGGGCGATATAAAAATGCGGGAATTTCCAATCCATCATAACTTTTGTACGAAACGATCTCAGGCACAGCCATTTTCTTTCGCATTGCGTGAAGCGCAGGCGGCGTTGAAAAAGTTAATTGCGTTATTTTCCTGCTCAAAAGTTCCATGCGATATAAATCTGGTTGAAGGGTTGGACTTTCAAATTCGAAGGTGATGAAAGACGCATCCTTTGCCCAGTTTGGATTGGAATGAATACCCGCCTCGCTTCTTAATTCCACCATTGAGCCTGATTCTGTTTCGAGCAGCATTAATTCAAACGATCCGCCTCGGTTCACCACCACAAGCATCTGCTTTCCAGAAGGCGACCATTCATACTGGAAAATATCTTCTCCCGCTTTGGTCAGTTGATGCAAACCTTCGCCGTTGGGCTGGATGAGATACAGCTCTTCGCGTCCTGTTTCCTGCGAAATAAACGAAATCCAATTTCCGTCAGGCGACCATTTTGGAGATAGCGCGCGCGTAGATGGCTTGCCGTACAAAGTCACCTGCCTGCCTGTATCAATTTCAAGCAAAACAATGTCGAGTCGATTCAGGTCATCAAAACGGCGCAGGTTAAACACGATAAATTTTCCGTCAGGTGATGGGTGCGCGTCCCAATGATCGCCAACCGTGTCTGTGGTCAACGCGCGGGGCCAACAACCCTCTCGGTCAGTGAGCAGCAGCTGGTCGGTGTCGTTTCGCTCCACGGTAACAATCAAGCCGTTTGAGTCAGGCATCCAACGCGGCCCGCTTGCAGTTGTAGTAAAGTCTGTTATTTTTTGCGGCAGTCCACCTTCGCTTGAAACAATGTGAACGTGTCCTTTAATTCCAAATGCCAGCCATTTGCCATCTGGTGACCATGCGGGAATTTCATCATCCCAATAGGCTACAAGATTGCGCTCGGTGGTGATGCGCGCCAGCCATCCGCCGTCTGCTGACATGGTAAAAACATCTGAGCATGTTTCGCCATCTTTAATGCAGGCAATCTGTCCCTGAGAAGAAAGCGCATGAGACCGAATCCGCTCCAGGGAGGTAAGAAGCGAAAGGTTCCATCCTGTAGGCGGTTTGATGTCCGGCCGTTTCACTGAAGGCCATCCATTGCGTTCATATTTTTCAGTTAGTTTGATGGGGTTTTCCATGTGTGCCTGCCTTTTGTAATTTTTATCAACACATTATCTTTCACTAATTCTAATATTACAGTAAAATTCTTAATCAGTGGATGATACCCTGATATGCTTAATGTGTAGCGCCGTCGTTTTATGACGAAACAAACAACTGTGCCGTGGCAGATGATCCCTGTCATGGCGCATTGTATTTTAGGAAGATCAAAACTTTTTCAACCTGGAGAGGAGAAAAATATGAACCGGAAACTTTTGTATGTCATGATGATCATTGCGTTGATTCTGTCTGCCTGTGGCGGAGGTGGAGCGGGCAAGCCGTCTGTTGTTCGTATCGGTTGGTCCAATGGGCCAGACACGCTTAACCCTGGGCTTGCATGGCTTGCGGAATCCTACACAATTTATGAGTTGATTTACGACTCGATGTATGATTTAAACCTGGATGGTTCCTTTCAATTAACCGTAGCCGACAGTGTCAGCGTTTCAGATGACGGCATGACATACACCTACAAGATCAAACAGGGGATCAAGTGGCACGATGGACAACCCTTTACAGCCAAAGACATTGCCTTTAGTTACACACTTTACAAGAACCGCGATGATTTCCCGACACTTCACTCTTATACAGAGCATTTTGTATCCAGCGTCGCCCCAGACGATACAACACTTGTTTTGAAACTGGATCAAGCCATTCCAAATATCGAAAGCCGGCTGGTCTTTTTGTACATTCTGCCCGAACATATTTGGAAAGCATACACCGACAATGCGGCAGAATTTGAAAACCTTGAAATGATTGGCTCCGGACCATTCAAGATGAAGGAGTACAAACCCAATGAATTTATAGACCTTTCCACAAACGTTGATTACCAAAGCGGGCGCGCGAAAGTAGATGAGGTTATTTTTCAAGTATTTAGCAGTCCCGACGTTTTGGTGCAGGCGATCAAAACCGGGCAAGTGGATATGATTACCGAATTACCAAACACCAGTGTAGAAGCGTTAAAAACAGCCGAAAACGTAAAAGTGGCAGTTGGCGCCCCCTTTGCGCCAAACATCTCTGATATTATTCTTAATCAAGTGGACCCGGCAAACTGTCCGCCTGAAGCCGATGGCGGAGTTTGCAGTGGGCACCCCGCGCTTCGTGACAAACAAGTACGCCTGGCCCTTGCCTACGCAACCGACAAAGAAAAACTTATTGATGTGGTGTTAATCGGCTACGGCACGCCGGGAATAGCCCTTATCCCCGACGGCATGGGCGAATGGTTCAATAGTTCGATCAAGGACTTTGAATTTGACACCGCAAAAGCCAATCAACTCCTTGATGATGCCGGCTATAAAGACGCAAATGGCGATGGAATTCGCGACATGCCTGATGGTTCAAGACCGCTTACCTTCCGCCTGAACTGGCCAACAAGCAGTATTGTGGCGCCCCGCATGGCTGAACTATTGGGAGAAATGTGGAAGGAAATTGGCATCACCCTTGAGCCTCAGGCAATTGAAGACGACGCGCTAACCTCCAAATGTTGCCCCGCTCTTGATTACGATCTCATGCTTTGGGGCTGGGTCGCAGATCCTGACCCAGCAACTTTGCTGATTATCCCCGCAACCGATCAAATAGTAACAGGCTACAACGAAACCGGATATTCAAACCCCCGCTATGATGAACTTAATGTACAACAGGGCACCGAATTAGATCACGCCAAGCGCGTACAAATGGTCTGGGAAATGCAAAAAATTGTGCATGACGATGTGGTGTATATTATTCCGTTTAACTACAAGCAAATACAGGCATATCGAACAGACCGCTTTACAGGCTGGTTGGATGGAGAAACAAAACTTGCCCTGGAAGACGTTACCTCGCTTATGGTAATTGAACCCGTAAAATAAGATAAAAATAGAGATGGGCTGGATCAGCCCATCTCTATTGTGGAGTATTTCCCTTGCAACGCTGGCGCATGTTACTCAAAAGATTAGGATGGGCGCTCTTCACCATCCTCTTTGTCGTAATTCTGAATTTTTTCCTTTTCAGAATTCTGCCTGGCGATCCTGCGCGGCAGGGTATTCGTGATCCCCGCCTCAGCCTTGAAACAATAAATGCAATCCGCGTCAGGTTTGGCTTGGATAAGCCGGTTATTAATTGCTTTGAAACGCTAAACCCAATAAAAATTGGATCATGCGGGGTTAATCCGCTTGATACGCAATTCTTTATTTATGTTGGGAACCTGCTAAAAGGCGATATGGGAACTTCCTTCTATTACAACCGACCCGTGGAGGAAGTTCTGGGAGAACGCCTGTGGAATACAATTTTGCTGATTGGAGCAGGACAAATTCTGGCTATTCTACTTGGCGTAATTTTTGGTCTGTTCGCCGCATGGAAGGTACGTACAGCCCTTGATTACACCGCGTTGATTTCAGGGCTGGTTGCTTGGAGCCTGCCAACTTTCTGGCTGGCCATCATTCTGCTGTTTTGGGGCACAAACATGGGGTTGCCAATTGGCGGCAAAGCAACGCCCGGTATGAGTTCGTATCCATTCATGGATCAACTGGGAGACCTGTTCCAACATCTATTCCTGCCTACGCTTGCTTATACAATCATTTACATGGGCGAATATATGCTTATTATGCGTTCAAGTCTGCTGGATGTGTTGGCTGAAGATTATATTATGGCGGCAAAGGCAAAAGGACTGTCCACGTTTCAAATTCTAAAAGATCACGCGCTAAAAAATTCAATGCTGCCTTTGGTGACAATCATAGCCATTAACCTTGGATTTACTGTGGCCGGCGTGATTCAAATCGAAACCGTATTCTCCTGGCCCGGTTTGGGCGGGGCGATCTTTGAATCGGTGGGCAGAAAGGACTACCCGCTGTTACAGGGCGCATTCCTGCTGATCGCCATCTGCGTCATTCTCGCAAACTTGATTGCAGATCTTACCTACTCTTATCTTGATCCCAGAGTGCAGGTGGATTGAAAATGAAACTGACGCCTACCCCTAAAAATACATCCACTGCCAAATTAAGTGTTTTTTGGAGTTCCCTGCGGCGCAACCCAATGGGGTTGGTTGGTCTTGCAATGTTGGCATTTATCGTCACTGTAGCGATTCTCGCTCCTTTGATCGCGCCTTACGACCCTAAAAGCACCAGCGGCATAACCAGCAGTGACATTTATAACCCGCCAAGCGCCGCCCACTTATTTGGGACAGATGACGCAGGCAAAGATGTCCTCTCAAGTTTTATCCTTGGTTCGCGCATTTCGTTGATTGTCGGCTTCTTTGCCGCTTTTATTTCAATTGTGATCGGCGGCGTGGTTGGAATTGTTGCCGGCTACTACGGTGGGCGCGTGGAAAATATCCTCATGCGCGTTACCGATATTATGCTGGTCATTCCAGATTTGCCATTAATGGTTGTGATCATCGCACTGACCAAACCATCTCTGTTTAATATTATTTTTGTGATCGGCATCTTCGGCTGGACAACCACCGCCCGCGTTGTGCGCTCGCAAACTCTGGCGGTAAAATCGCGCAAGTTTGTAATGCGCGCAAGGGCAATTGGCGCGGGAAATATGCACATCATTCGGCATCATGTTCTTCCGCTTGTGCTGCCCCTGCTTGTGGTGCAGGCTGTGCTTACGGTTTCAGCCGCCATCCTCAACGAATCAACATTAAGTTTTCTTGGGCTTGGCGATCCAACTTCCCCCTCGTGGGGGCAAATGCTTAATTTTGCATTCGGGCGCGGAGCCATGTCCACGGGCGCGTGGTGGGTTCTGGTTGTGCCAGGTTTTGGCATTGTCTGGGTTGTGTTGAGTCTTACGCTTTTCGGGCAGGGGCTGGAACAGGTGTTAAACCCAAGACTTAATACGCACCATTTAATGCCGGGCAAGCCCACAGTCCAAAATGGGCGCGTTGATCTAGATCAAGAAAAGGGAGCCTTGCTCGAAATCCAGCATTTATCCATCCATTATATTAATGAAGACAAAACCGCCGCGCGCGCGGTGGAAGATATTAGTTTCACCCTGAACAAAGGCGAGTTGATTGGTTTGGTGGGCGAAAGCGGCTGCGGTAAAACAACGTTGATGTTATCGCTCCTGCGTTTACTGCCCGCCGCCGGACAAATCGTAAACGGCAAAGTTTTCTTTAATGGCAAAGACCTGACCGCGCTCAGCGAAGAGGAATTAAATACGGTACGCTGGAAGGAAATTTCGATTGTGTTTCAAGGCGCGATGAACGCGCTTAACCCTGTGCGAACCGTAGGCGATCAAATTGCCGAGGCGATCACCAAACACGTGCCAGCCATGCCGCATGATAAATTACAGGAACGCGTAACCGAATTGCTTGATCTGGTGGGCATCGCGGCAGATCACAAAAACCACTACCCGCACCAATATTCGGGTGGAATGCGCCAGCGCGCGATGATCGCAATGGCATTGGCTTGTGATCCTCAGGTCATTATCGCAGACGAGCCGACCACCGCGCTGGATGTAATGATCCAGGCGCAGATATTGGAATTACTCGACAGCCTGCGAAAAAAACTGGGACTCGCTATTATTTTTGTGACGCACGACCTCGGCGTGGTCGCGGAAATTTGCGACAAGGTGCTGGTCATGTACGGCGGCGTAACCGCAGAATATGCAGATGTGGACACAATTTACAACGAAGCGCGCCACCCATACACGCAGGAACTGCTCAAAGCATTTCCAGACCTGACGAAGCCGAAGAAAAAACTTTCATCCATCCCTGGCTATCCGCCACGTTTAGATGCACTGCCCGCTGGCTGTCGCTTTGCGCCGCGCTGTCCCATTGCATTTGAACGCTGCCGCATCGAGCAGCCTTCTCTGCACGCAGTCGGCGCGGAGCATTTTGCAAGTTGCCATCTTGTTGAGGCAGTCCAATGAGTCAGGAATATTTTTTGGAAGTACGCGGATTAAAAAAATATTTCGAAGCAGATCGCGCCAGTCTGTTCTCGCGTGAACCCCGCTTCGTTCACGCAGTGGATGATGTGAGTTTCAACCTCAACCGCGGCGAAGTGATTGCGCTGGTTGGCGAAAGCGGATGCGGAAAATCAACGCTCTCTTTGCTTTTGATGGGACTCGAAGACCCCACCGCAGGCAGCATCATGTTTGATGGGCGCGACATCACGCACTTAAATGACCACGAACGCAAAAGTTTACGGCGCAAAATCCAAATGGTGTTTCAAGACCCGTATGAATCCCTGAACCCCACGCAGACCATTGAAGAAATTATCAACGAACCCTTGCTGGTACACGGAATTGCAAAAGATAAAAAAGAACGCAGTGGGCGCGTCATAAAAGCCATGGAAGATGCAGGCTTGAAACCCGCCGAAGTTTACCTAAACCGCTTTCCGCACGAACTTTCCGGCGGACAACGTCAGCGCGTGGTTATCGCCGCCGCGTTGGTTCTCGAACCCGAAATCCTGCTTGCCGATGAACCTGTGTCCATGCTGGATGTTTCCATTCGCGCCGAAATCATCAACCTGCTGGCTGAACTTCGCATCACGCGCCAAATTGCAGTCATCTTTATTACGCACGATCTTGGCTCGGTTGGTTTCTTCGCTGATCGCGTGGCGGTCATGTACCTTGGGCGCATCGTCGAAATCGGCGCCGTGCTCGAAATTTTGGAAAGCCCGCAGCACCCATACACCAAAGCCCTGCTCTCCGTCATCCCCGTCCCCAACCCGCGTTTGCGCCACGAGCGAATTATTTTGCAAGGCGAAACGCCCAATCCCATAGACCTGCCCACGGGCTGTCGTTTTCATCCGCGCTGTCCGCTGGCAATGGACGCCTGTACAAGCAACGACCCGCCATTCATCACGTTGAGCAAAACACATCAAGCCGCGTGCCTGCTTCTAAAATAATTAAGGATCAAATAATTGGACATCACAAGTTTACAAAACCCAAAAATAAAATATATCGTCAAACTGCGCGAAGATAAACGCCAGCGATTGAAAGATGGGGTCATGATTGTGGAAGGCCACGATGAGTTGACTCTAGCCCTCAGCAGCGGACTCAAGCCGCAGTCGCTTCTGACCGCGCCCGAGCTTGATCCTGTCGCGATGGACATTTCCCCCGCCGACGTAATCACCGTCACCCGCGCCGTCTTCGAGAAAATATCCTACCGCGACAACCCCGACGGTTGGCTGGGAATTTTCCCCATTCCAAAAATATCACTCGCTGATTTAAAACTGAGCGCATCGCCGCTGGTCATCGTCGCCGAATCAGTTGAGAAGCCCGGCAACCTCGGCGCAATTCTTCGCACAGCCGATGCGGCAGGCGTGGACGCGCTTCTGGTCTGTGATCCCCGCGTGGATTTGTGGAATCCCAACGTAGTCCGCGCCAGTCGCGGCGCAGTCTTCACTGTTCCCACCGTCGAAGTTGATTCGCCGACTGCGCTGGCATGGCTCAGATCCAAAAAAATGCGCGTGCTCGCGGCAACGCCATCAGCCCAAGTGTTGTATACTGACATTAACTTAAAAGAACCTATTGCCATCGCTGTCGGCACCGAAGATGAAGGGCTGACCGATTTTTGGATGCAGAACGCAGAGATTAAAGTGAAAATTCCAATGATAGGAAAAATCAACTCATTGAATGTTTCAATTGCAACTGCGTTGATTACTTATGAAACTGTGAGACAGAGAAGGGAGAAGTAATTAGTTTTCTTCCATCGGGAGCTAAGTCTCCGATGGAAGAGAGTAAAGAGAGTGAACCCATGAAAGCATTATGGCTTGAAAACAATCAAATTTCATTGCGCGAAATTCCACAGCCAAACAACCCAAATGAAGCGTTGATCAAAATTCGCAGGGCGGGAATTTGCAGTACCGACCTTGAACTTGTAAAGGGTTATTATCCATATACAGGCGTATTGGGGCATGAATTTGTCGGCGAAGTGGTAAACGCGTCTGACCCAGCGTGGATCGGTCAACGCGTGGTCGGCGAGATCAACGCCGCCTGCGGCAAGTGCGAAGCCTGCCTGAACGGACGCCCGTCCCATTGCGAAGTCCGCACGGTACTTGGCATCACCAACCGTGACGGAGTCTTCGCTGAATACACAACCCTGCCGATTGGGAATTTGCACCGCGTCCCCGATTCAGTTTCAGATGAAGTGGCTGTATTTACAGAACCCCTAGCCGCTGCGCTGGAGATTCAGCAACAAACGCACATCAAGCCGACCGACCGCGTGCTTTTGGTTGGCGCAGGCCGGCTGGGACAATTAATAGCGCAGACTCTTGCCCTGACCGGTTGCGACCTGCGCGTGTTGACGCGCCATTCCTATCAAAGAGATATGTTGAGCGCGCGCGGTATTCGTTTTATTCCAGAGGCTGAAATTCAGCCGCGCAAATGGGATGTGGTTGTGGAAGCCACCGGCTCTCCCGAAGGATTCAACCTTGCCCGAAAAGCCATCCGCCCACGCGGAACACTGGTGATGAAATCCACGTATGCCGGAAACATCACCATAAATCTGTCATCCATTGTAGTGGATGAGATCACAGTTGTTGGATCACGCTGCGGTCCCTTTGAACCCGCCCTGCGTTTGCTGGAAAGGCGCGAAGTTGATCCCACAGTCTTGCTTTCAGCGCAATACACACTGGCTGAAAGTATCAAAGCCTTTGACCATGCCGCCCAATCGGGCGTTTTGAAAGTGCAGATCGAAATTTAGTTTGGGTTGTGCGAGTTCGATATTACCGGATAAAAGAATAAACAAACTGCACAAACATAAATAAAAACGGAATTAAAGCCAGCGCAAGCGCAACACGCGAAAAATTCTTTGAGTCATTTTTGCGCGTGTATCCGGCTACCCCCAAGCCAAAAGTAAGCGGCGTCAGAATACAGAAAAACAGGGCGGTAAAATTGTTTAATTTGCTGAATAGTTCTGCGGAAATATTCAGGTTGGCAACCGTGAAGTTAGACAGCAGAGATAGAACGCTGAAAATGCCAACAATGAAAGCCGTGATACCAAAATAAGTTTTCTTTCCAACTTTATCGGTCAAAACAGGGGGACACAAAGCCTCAAAGACTCAAAGAAAAAACTTAGTGACCTAGTGTCTTGGTGACTTTGTGGTTTTTAACGCTTTACTTATGCAAGAAGTCCATTAATCAGACTGACATAACCTTTTTGACAATGAACACCGCGCCCGCGAAGGCAATCCCCAAAATACCTGTGATGCCGGGTAAAACCCACATTAACATATTACTGCTCGCGGATTTGATCCGCGCATCGAGCGGATGTTCGGGGTCGTAGCGGACTGTGATCTCGTTCCCTTTTTCGTAGTAGGGTGAGCTGCTGCCTTCACTGATTTGCAACGAACGCCTGCGCCCATCATTTGCCGTAAATTCGATCACCGGATAATAGAAATCGCGGACAATATCGTTCTTTTCATTGACTAGTTCGCGGCGCACAACTACATCCACCACGCGCCCGGACGCGGATTCCTCTTTGCTGATCTTTTGAATATTCAAGAAAGATGAAATCAGCGTGACCAGAATCATCACCACGGCGATGCCGGTAAAGCCGCCCAAAACCCATCTTTCCATGTTTGGGTTTTCCGCCTCTTTTCGCAGTTCTTCAAATTCCTTCTCGTCGAACTTGACCTCTTCAAAGTCGTCTTCGGATGCAGCCTGAACCATGGCTGAGAGTTTATCTTTATCCTTCCAGTTTGGGACATCATCCAGCGAGTTGTAGGTTACGCCGTCCACTTCAAAAGAGAGCGGCTCGTCGTTTTCCCAGTTGATCGAATATTTTTTCTTTGCCATTGGGGTTCCTTTATTTTGACTAACATTGTCTGTATTTTACCCCGCAAGGCTTGAAATCCCCGATTCTGTGGCGCGGGCAAATATGCCTGCCGCACAAGGAGCAGCCGCAGACAAATGAATTAGAATAATACTCACAGGAGGGAAACCTAAGACCAGGAAAAATTGGAAGTCTAAATCATATTTGCTTCCTATGCTATAATTTCAACATGACATTAACTCAAATCTCTCAGGAAATTGACTCAC
>JAIFKY010000065.1 GCA_020049345.1 Anaerolinea sp. | reverse complement strand
TTTTTCGCCCGCTGTTGAGAATGCCAATCTCCTGCGGAGTCATGCCCTGCTCCAACAAAAATTCACGCTTCGGCTTGAGCGCGCCTGTCGGACAAACGGCAACACATTGACCACACAGCACGCATGAAGTTTCAGGAATTGACCTGTCATAAAATGTGCCGACCTGCGTTTCAAATCCGCGCCCGCTGAAGTTAATGGCGAAGGTGTATTGGGCATCTTCCGCGCAAACCTGCACACAGCGCCAGCACAGCAAACACTTTGAGTAATCGCGGATAAACATCGGGTTGTCGTCTTTCACCTCAGCCTCGCGGCGTTCTGCGTTTGGAAAACGATCAGGCTGCGCGTCGTAGTCTTTCATCATTTTTTGGATTTCTGGCGACTCAGACGCGCGCACGGATGACTTTCGCGCTTCGCGTCTGCACCTTCATCTGGTTCGCCGCCCTGACGATGCAAGCAGGCTGGAGCATTCGCATCCCGTCCACTTCAACCACGCAAATTCGGCAAAGCGCATTCGCCGTGGTCGCTTTGTAAAAACAGATGGTGGGAATATCAATTCCGTTCTCACGCGCGGCTTCAAGTAATGTTTTATTTTCATCCACCGTTATTTCTTTTCCATCCATCAAGAATGTGATTGTCATAAGTTCACCTTCATTTTCGTCAAAAGTTGAAAGTCAAAAGTCCTGCCTATTTTTTTATTGCCTTTTACTGACCTTAGACGTTTGACTTTTGACATTCGACAAAAATCTCCGGCCAAATCTTCATCGCCGATAGCACCGCGCTTGCCGCTGTTTGACCCAAGCCGCACAGGCTTGCATCTGTCATCGTCCAGCCAATATCTTGCAGACGGGCAAAATCATCAGACAGAGTCTCTCGTTTTGCTACGCGCTCCAGAATTTCCATTTGACGCTGTGTGCCTAGTTGGCAGGGATAACATTTTCCACAGGATTCATGCACAAAGAATTTCCCCAACCGCTTCAACACATCACGGATGTCGCGAGTCTCGTCGAAGACCATCACAACACCAGAGCCAAGCGGAAGTCCCGCCGCGCGCAAATCTTCAAACGTAAGTTTCACATCCAAATGTTCGGATGTGGCAAACGCTCCCGCCGCGCCACCAAACAAGACTGCCTTAATGGATTTTTTACCAGCAACCCCGCCTGCCATGTTCAATAGTTCGCGCAAGGTGACGCCAAACGGAACTTCATACAAACCTGGCTTTGCAACATCACCGGAGACACAAAATAACTTTGGTCCAGGCGACATTTCCGTGCCAATCTTGCGGTACTCAGCCGCACCCTTTGAAATAATGAGCGGCAGGTTGCAAAGCGTTTCCACATTATTAATGACGGTGGGTTTATCAAACAAGCCATTGGTCGTCGGGAAGGGCGGCTTCACTCGCGGAAAACCGCGCTTCCCTTCGATCGATTCAAACAGCGCGGTCTCCTCGCCACAAATATAGGCACCAGCGCCGACGCGGATTTCAATATCAAAATGTTTGCCGAGGAAGCCGGCAACACGCGCTTCGTCCAAGGCGTTTTCAAGAACTGGAACAATATACGGATACTCGCCGCGAATATAAATATAGCCTTTGCCCGCGCCAATGGCGTACGCGGCAATACACATGCCTTCAATAATACGATGCGGATCATCAAGCAATAAAACCCGATCTTTGAATGTACCCGGCTCGGACTCATCAGCATTGCAGACGATATATTTTTGATCGGCTTGAGTCTTTGCTGCGCCGCCCCACTTAATTCCCGTTGGGAATGCCGCGCCGCCGCGTCCAACCAAACCTGAGGCTTTATCTGTTTCTGCAATGACTTCTTCGGGAGGCATGTCCAGCGCTTTTTTGTAGGCACTGTATTCACCATAGTTGGCAAGCGTAGTTGTGCCGTTGCCACAATTGGCGGTCAACTCGCGGATTGAGCCATAGACCGCAGACAATGGACGGTGGTTTTCGCTTACGCCATCGCCTACCGTTGATTGCCCATCGTCCATGATCCATACTGCGGGAGCATGTTCACAAAGCCCCAGGCATGGACTCGACTCGATGGTTAGTGACAGGTCACGGGTGGTCTGACCCGGCTCCACATCATAATGACGACAAAGGTGATTCAATATATCATCGCCGCCCTTGAGCGCGCACGCTTGATCTGTGCAGACGCGAATGATGCGCCTGCCGACAGGTTCGTTATAAAAGAGGGAATAAAATTCGATCACGCCATGCACATCTGCCAGCGGCACATGCAAAACCTTCGCAACTTCAGCGGCAACTTCCTGCGGAAGCCAGCCGTAGATTTTTTGCGCGGCATGAAGCGCGGGCAATAACCCCGAACGCCCAAGTGGAATATAAGATTCAAGTGCGGGTTTTAACAGGGAGAGGTTAATTTCAGACATGGATACTCCAATATGCCGAGTATAACCGAAAGGATTTTTTGCAGTACCGCATAACTTACTATGAACAATTTTTTTGCCACTAATTTCACGAATTTTCGCTGATTTTTTAGTTCAATTCGCGTGAATCAGCGAAATTCGCGGCTGAGGTCTGGGTGACGCATAATAGTCAAATAGCAAGTTACGCTCCATTGCCATTTTTTTGATGAAGAAGCCCTGACTTTGCTTTGGTTACAATTATCGTGATGAAAATAACTTCCAAAACCCAGCCTAATTATATATAATATATAATCATGGCTGTGAACTTGGAAAAAGAACTTACCCACAAACCGCTTAAAGAAGAAATTTACGATGCGCTTCATCGTCAAATTATCGCGGGCAAATACACGCCAGGCGATTGGCTGCGACAGGACGACATTGCCACCCAAATGGGAGTGAGCATGACGCCGGTACGCGAGGCGCTGGACCTTTTGGTTTCCACAGGTCTTGCCGAACGCGTGCCGTATCGCGGAGTGCGTGTGCGTGAAATGTCGGCAAAAGACATAGCAGACGCGTATGGTTTGAGACTGATTCTCGAAGCGCTAACCGCTCGCGAGGCTGCGATGCACATTACGCCAGAACAGATTTCCAACCTCGAAAAAATAATGGCTGAGATGAAGAAGCATGTCAAATTAAATGAGATGCCCCAGGAACGGCAGTTAAGCCGTGAATTCCACTCAGTGATCGCCGAAGCCTCAGGCAACAGCCTGCTGATCAAGTTATACGCTGTGGTTGCAAACGCATTTCCCGACTGGTTGTTGTATGAAGCGGTATTTCGTAACCCCGAATTGCTTGCAAGCAGCGTAGCCCAAACCTACGAAGAACATACAGCGATCATAGACGCGATTATCAAAGGTGACGCTGAAAAAGCCGCACAAAATTCCATTGAACATGTTTTAGATTCTGGAAAATGGCTGGAAGAATACCTTAACATCCCTGCGGAATTGTTAAGAGAAAAAGAAGAACTTGCAATATTCATGAACCGAAAATCAAAATAGGAGGCAGTATGTTAGAAGAACTGTATAAAGAGATGGCGCAAAGCATTATTGATGGAGACTCAGATATCTCCGCTGAACTTGCGCAGAAAGCCGTCGAATTGAAAATGCACCCATTGGATGCAATCACAAATGGTTTTGTGGTCGGCGTGACCTACATCGGCGATCAATTTGGAAAAGGCGAAGCATTCCTACCCGAACTGGTCATGGCTGGCGAGGCGATGAAAGCCGCCATTGCTGTGCTGGAGCCTGAATTGTTGAAACTTGGCGAATCCCGCGAAATGCTGGGGCGTGTTGTCCTCGCCACCGTGGAAGGCGATATTCACGAGATCGGCAAAACACTCGTTGGCACCATGTTAAGCGCCTCGGGATTTGAAGTAATTGACCTCGGTGTTGATCAACCCGCAGACAAGATCATCGGCAAGGCGCTTGAAGTAAACGCAAACCTGATCGGCATGAGCGCATTATTAACCACAACCATGGTGCGCCAGCGCGAAGTGATTGAAGAACTTGATAAGGAAGGCTTGCGCCCACGCATCAAAGTGATGGTCGGCGGCGCGCCAATCACAAAAGACTGGGTTGATAAGATCAAAGCCGACGGCTACTCTGAAGACGCAATCGGCGCGGTAAAGGTCGCAAAACAATTGGTTGGAAAAGAATAATACGTATTGCGTGTTTCCGCGTTTGAAACAGAAAGCGGATTTCGGGAGGGCTTATGTCTAAAAATATAAAAACAATCAGCAATCCAAAAATTAAATTGGAAGTGCTGACGCAAGATGATGTAAAGAAAATTCACGAAGCCACTTTGCAGATCATTGAAAAAGTCGGCGTGAGATTCCCATCCAAGCGCGCGTTGGAAATTTGGGCAGCCAACGGCGCAGACGTGGACTATGAAAAAAAGATCGTGCGCGTCAAGCCGCAGATCATCGAAGATGCGATCAAAAAAGCCCCGCCTGCCTATAAACTCGCGGCGCGTGATCCGCAGCAGGATTTGCAACTTGACGGAAACCATGTCAACCTCGGCACTGACGGCTGCGGCGTGGAAATATTGGACATCAACACCGGCGAGAAGCGCACCTCATGCTTGCAGGATGTGCGTGATATTGCGCGCGTGGCAGACGCGACCGAAGAAGTTGCATTCCATTGGGTTTCGCTCTCGGCGCAAGATACGCCCGTCGAATCACGCGGACTACATGAACTGAAAGCCGTTTGGGAAAATTCCACCAAACACGTACAGACCGAATCGGTTTACAACGTGGAAGAAGCCAAAGCCGCAATCGAAATGGCCGCGATCCTGGCTGGCGGCAAAGGCAACATCCGCGAGCGCCCCATGCTTTCGCTGATGCAATGCACCGCTCCCCCGCTCGGACACGACGGCGGAAGTTTGGATGCCGCGCTGCTCGCCGCAGAAGTTGGAATCCCAACTGGTTTTATGACCATGGCGGCTTGCGCCACCACTGGACCAATCACTCTGGCGGGCGATCTTGCAGTCGGCAATGCGGAAGTGATTGCGGGAACGGCGCTTTTGCAACTCGCCTTCCCCGGCGCGCCCGTCTTTTACGCCGCCGCGCAAACCGCCTCTGATTTGCGAAATGGATCATACACGGGCGGCGGGCCCGAAGATTTCCTCTTCGGCGCAGCGACCAACATCCTCGCAGATTTCTACAACATCCCGCTTTCAATGGGCGCATTCGCCACAGGCGCGAAGGAACCCAACTGGCAGGCCGGCCTCGAAGGCGGACTTTCCAGTTTTATGGCAAGCGTGGTCATGTCAGACATGCTGCTTGGGTGCGGATTCCTGCACGGCAGCCGCATCTGGTCTTTTGCAGAAATGATGATGGACTGCGAAATCTTCTCCATCGTTCACAAGATGATGCAAGGCATCGTCGTCAACGAAGAGACTCTTGCAATGGATGCGATTGCGGCAGTTGGACCCGGCGGACATTATCTCGGTCAAAAACATACCCGCAAACACATGCGCGAATTATTCATGCCGCAATTCATGGATCGCCGCCCCTACTCGGAATGGGAAACCAAGAAAGACGACGCCCGTGATTGGGCGCTTGCAAAAGCGCGCAAGACCTTGAAAGAACATCAACCCGACCCATTGGACGCCAAGATCAGCGCAGAGTTCGAGAAAATTATCAAGTCTGTTGAAAAGAAGTAATAAGTGACGAGTATGCAATTTCCCGCTTTTTACTTATTACTTTTTACTCATTACTTATTTCTCCCACCCAAAGGTGACCCATGCAACCAAGACTATCTCTTCTTACTCAAGATTTGATCGAACGCATTATTGACGAGGCTTATCAGTTATTGCTCAAGCCCGGCATCAAAGTGCAAAACGAAGAAGCACGAAAACTTTTATTCGATGCGGGCGCGCAGGTGGACGAAGAAACACAGGTCGTCAGGATTCCCGCGCAAATTGCCAAAGCCGCGCTCAATACCGTCCCGCGCACCTTTCAGCTTTTTGATTATGACGGCAACCCTACAGTTGAATACGGCGGCGACACAGTTCAATTTGACCCAGGCTCGTCAGGCATCAGCGTACTTGACCCTGACACACTCGAGCAGAAGACCGCCGAAACCGCAGACCTGATCCGCCTGCTAAAAGTAACGGAACAACTCCCACAGTACGACGCGCAATCCACCGCTGTGGTTTGTCACGACGTTCCAAAAGAAATTCACGACCTGTACCGCCTGTATCTTGTTTTGCTTCATTCAAAAAAGCCAATTGTCACAGGCGCATTCAGCAACAAAACCGTGCAATTCATGATCGACATGCTCGCCATCATGTCTGGCGGCGCGGATAACTTGCGCACAAAACCACGCGCAGTCTTTGATGTTTGCCCATCGCCTCCGCTGATTTGGTCTAATTTTGGGTCGGGCAACCTGATGGTCTTGGCACGCATGGGCGTCCCCGCCGAGATCGTGTCCATGCCTCTGGCGGGCGCGGCGGCTCCAGTTACATTGCTTGGCGCGGTCACACAACACGCGGCGGAATGTATCTCGGGCATCACCATTCATCAACTGGCTCATGCCGGCTCGCCCATCGTATGGGGCGGCGCTCCCGCCATCTTTGACATGCGAAAAGGCGGCACGCCCATGGGCGCAATCGAAACCGCCATGATCGACTCTTCATACGCCCAGGTTGGAAAATATCTCGGCATACCCACACATGCCTACATGGGCGCAACCGATTCCAAACGGCTGGATATGCAGGCAGGCATTGAAAGCGGCATCACCGCCATGATCGGCGCGTTGAGCGGCATCAACATGATCTCAGGATCCGGCATGTTGGACTTCCTCCTTTGCCACAGCGCGGAAAAACTGGTCATCGACGCGGAAGGCGTGGCAATGGCACAGCGCATGTTGCAAGGCATGAAGATCCACACCGAAACGCTTGCCACGGGCTTTTACGAAGGCGTCAACTTCAAAGGCGGCGACTTCCTCAAACAAAAGATCACCATGCAACTCTTCCAAAAAGAGCAGAACATGCCGAGCGCAATCATTGACCGCGACTCGATTCGCGGCTGGAAAGCGAACGGATCACTAGACACGTTTGACCGCGCAAAAATTCGAGTAAAGGAATTGCTCGCATCCTACCGCCGCCCCGAGCTTGATCCTGACCAAGTGAGTCGACTCCACGCTTTTGTGCTTGACCTTTCCAAACAGGCAGGCGTTGAGACTCTGCCCATCATCGAAGATTACGAACCCGCATAATAAAGCAGGTCACGCTTTAAGCGTGGCAAAATAACCCCGAAGGCGGCGCATGAAAGAATATGTCACCCCTTCGGGGTTATTTCATCCCTATTAAATTCCCAAAAAGGGTATTATCAGCAACGATCAAATACTTGAACCTACACGGGAGCTGATATGATGTTGATAATTGAAAAAATTGGCAGGCTGGGGACTACAATTTTTATTACCCTGACATCTGTTATTTTCACCCAGATCATCAGATCGTCAATTCTCTTGCTGATAAACAGCGACACAACCGACTCTGGCAGAATATCGTCTTTTATTTCGCCTTTAATTCTGGCTCCAATTTTCTCATGGTTTTTTATCGGACAACTTTTTAAAGTAAATGAATTGGAAAAACAAATGCGCGAGTTAGCCGCTTATGACTCCATGACAAATTTATACAACAGAGGTTCGTGCCTGCTTGCTCTGGAAAACACCATGCGCCAAGCCAAAAGGAGTCAAACTGATCTGGTAATTCTATATATTGACATTGACCATTTCAAGAATATTAATGACGCTCACGGTCATGATGTTGGAGATATTGTAATAAGACATTTCGCCAATTACCTGAAAAAATCTTTAAGGGAAAGCGACATTATAGGCAGAATCGGCGGTGAGGAATTTCTCGTGGGGCTCCCCGGTTTGAGTTTGGAAAACGGAGCAATCGTGGCAGAAAAACTGAGAAAAGGCGTGATGGATGATTCAATCATAATAAACGACGATACAATCATCCATACAACCATCAGCATCGGCGTATCCATCTATCATTACGCTGAAGAAATAAACTCACGAGAAATTCTAAAAAAGGCTGATAGCGCATTATATGACGCAAAAATAGCGGTCGCAACAGGGTTTGCTTTCATTAGATATTTTCACTTCGGCTTTTAACCATTCAAAATTAGGGTACAACAAAAACATGCTCAACCTCACTCAACTCCTGCGCGTCCCTCATGTAGATAGCGGATTAAAGTTTGACATCTCACCCGACGGGCAGAGGTTGGTTTTTTCGTGGAATAAAACGGGGAAATGGGAACTCTACGAAATGTCTTTGCGAGGGCGCACTTCGCCCGAAGCAATCTCCAGCCTTGGAGAAGATTGCCACGTCGGGGAGAGCACCCTCCTCGCAACGACAAGCCAAGGCGCTAAATTTGCGCCAACGTTTTCGCCCGACGGGAAATATCTTGCCTTTGCGTTGGATGTGGATGGGAGTGAATCGTATCAAATTGTCGTCCACGAGTTCGAGAGCAAGACCTCGACCAATCTCACGCCCCGAATTGCTTACGCGCATCAGCCAAATATCACATGGTCAGCAGATGGAAAAATGCTGGCTGTGCTTTCTGACAAGCACGGCCAATTTGCCTTGCACCTGCTCCCTGTTGATGTTGATGCGGACCCGGGACGCATGATAAAAAATGTATTCCACCCCTGCTGGGATGCGAAGTGGTCGCCTGACGGGCAATGGATTGCAATTGAGGCTGAGTCAACGGCGAGCGACCGAAGCATTTATGTGATGCCGGTCAATCGTCCGCGCAAAACGGGCAAAGGCAAGCCGACGAAAATCCCCACCACTCAACTAAAGATCAACGATCAACTATTAAACGCGCAACATCCCGCGTGGTCGCCTGATTCAAAATTTTTGGCGTTCTCTGGCGAAAACGGCGAATGGCACGACATTGGATTGTTCAATGTTGAGACTCAGGAAATTACATGGGTCAACGAATCCGCTGGCGATGATACACAGCCTGCGTGGTCGCGGAGCGGGGAATTAATCGGCTGGGTACATGCTGAAGGGGCGCAAACCAGTTTTCGATTTAGGGATGGAAGCGGCGTCATTCATGAGAAAAAAGTCGGGGCGGGAGTCCACTATTTTCCGCAGTTCACTGCCGATGGCGTTGTAATTCTGTATGAAGATACAAGCCATCCGTGCGACTTGTGGAAAATCAATCTCGAAGATGATTCGATTCAACAATTAACAAATTCACTCCCTGATGAGCTGCGCGGTGCGGAATTCGTTCAGCCCGAGGAAGTTTGGTATGCAAGCAAAGATGGGACGCAAGTGCCTGCGTTGTTATATCGCACAAAAGACAGCACGCGCGCGGTGATTGATATTCACGGCGGTCCAAACTGGCTGTTTCAATTTTTATGGCAGCCGCTGATCAGCCACATGGTTTCGCGCGGCTGGACGGTGCTTGCGCCCAATTATCGCGGATCAACGGGCTACGGCAAAAAATGGCAAAACGCAAGCCGCTACAATATGGGCGGCGTGGATACCGACGACTGCGCGGCTGGCGCGAAATATTTAGTCGAGAATGGTCTTGCACATAAAATTGCGGTAACAGGCAGAAGTCACGGCGGTTATTTGACGATGACTTGCATGACGATGTATCCTGAATTATGGGCGGCGGGTTCGGCTGTTGTGCCGTTTTTGAACTGGATCAAGTCGCATAAAAATTCGCGGGAAGATTTACAACATTGGAATATCGAAAACATGGGCGACCCCGAAGACAACCGCGAGTTGTGGATTTCGCGCTCACCGTATTTCTTTTTGGATAAAGTGAATGCGCCTGTGCAAATGATTTGCGGCGGAAATGATCCGCGTTGTCCGGCATCTGAGTCAACAGATGCGCGTGATAAACTGGTTGAGTTTGGCAAGGAAGTTGAGTTGTTGATCTACAAAGATGAAGGACATTCGTTTTTGGATGTTGAAAACGTAATTGATTCAGAAGAAAAGGCTGTGGCGTTTTTGGCGAAGGCGTTGGAGCGCGTGATTGGAGATTAGTAATTGGTAATTAATAAGTCACCTTACGCACCTAAAGCGTGATTCCCTGAGCGGAGCGAAGGGTCTCTGCCTTGAAATAAGAGGTTCTTCGTTGCGCTCAGAACGACACTGCGTAAGGTGAGTTAATAAGAAGAGGATAAATTATGGATCGTTTGAATTTTTTATCGCAGGATGAAGTGAAATCCATTCACGAAACCACTTTGCGAATTCTCAGCGAAATTGGTTTCGTGTGGACTCATAAAGAAAGTTTGGATATTTTGACGGGCGCAGGTTGTACCATTAAAGGCAACCGCGTTTATTTTCCGCCTGAGTTGGTGGAAGACAGCATAAAAAAATCGGGAAAGAGAGCCACACTCACGGGACGCGGCGGAACGGTTAGAACACTTGGCGATGGAAATTTGTATTTCCATAATCTCGGCGGCGCGCGCGATGTATACGATGCAAAGACCGACTCACGCCGTTCGGCAGAAGAACGGGATGTGATTGACGCGACGCGCCTGCTCGATGCTTTGGAAAATTGCCACACAGTCACGCCGTTTTTCACTCCGCAAAATGTGTCGGGCGAGTTGATGTCTTTGTACATGTATCGGCATTCCATTCCGCATACGACCAAACCCTTGCAAGGTCCCGGGATTCAATTTGGATATGAAGTGAAGTACGCGCTTGAAATGGCGTCGGTCATTGGCGTGGAGCCGTCAGCGTTGACACTTTCACTGTCGCCTGTCAGCCCATTGACCATTCCCGATCACGAAGCGGAAGCCGTGATTCAAATGGCGAAAGCGGGCGTGGCATTCGCAACACTGCCCTGCCCCATCGGCGGCGCAACATCTCCGATGACGATGGCGGGAAGTCTGGCACAGCAAAACGCGGAGACACTTGCAATCGTTGTGCTGTCGCAGATCATCAACCCTGGCTTGCCCATTATTTATTGCGGACGGCTTGCCATGCTTGAACCGCGCACAGGATTGCTCTGGGGCGGACTCGAACTTGGCTTGGCATCTGCCGCAACGGTTCAACTTGGACATTATTATGGGTACTCGGTTAACGTGTACGGATTTTCAACAAACGCGCACACGCTGGAAGTTCAAAATGGATTTGAGCGCGGAATGAACGCGGCAATCCCCGCCCTGGCAGGGGCAGACGAACTCTCGGGCATTGGCGAAATGGAAGCGGGTGTGATGGGCTCATACGCGCAAATGGTTTTGGACAACGAACTGGCGGGGAATATTATCCGCTTGAGAAAAGGAGTTGTGGTCAACGAAGACACCCTTGCCTTTGAAGGAATTCTCAAAGCGATGGATGGCACGCGCAACTTCCTCGGACAAAAGCACACCATGAAGCATCTCAAGACCGAATTAAATCTCAGCGGAAAACTTGCCGAGCGTAACACCTGGGAATCGTGGGAGAGAAACGAACGCAAGGGCATGGCAGAACATGCCGCAGACGAAGCAGAGCGGATTTTGCGCGAGCATCAAGTCCCACCGCTGGAAGATCAGCAGGAAAAAGAGTTGAATGCGATTATGATGGCGGCAGAGAAAGAAGTGGTCAAGAGTAAGAAGTGAGAAGTAATAAGTAACGAGTTAGAAGTGATGAGAAAAAAGGAAAAAAATATGCTCAAACAAGCACACGGAATTTCAGAAGAGATCATTGAGTGGCGGCGCGATTTTCACATGCACCCCGAACTTGGATTCGACGTCCAGCGCACGGCGGGGATCGTTGCCACAGAGTTGGAAAAGATGGGGTACAGAGTCAGGCGCGGGGTTGGGAAAACCGGCGTGGTTGCGGATATTGGCGAAGGCGGCAAGATGGTCGCCATCCGCGCGGATATGGACGCACTGCCGCTCCAGGAATTAAACGAGATGGATTACGCATCCAAAATAAACGGTAAAATGCACGCCTGCGGACATGACTCGCATACCGCAATGGCTTTGGGTGCGGCGCAATTACTTACAAAAGAAAAATTCAACGGGCGGGTTCGCTTTTTATTTCAACCCAGCGAAGAATCTGCGGATGAGGAAGGCAAGAGCGGCGCGCAGCGTATGGTTGAAGACGGCGCAATG
>JAIFKY010000281.1 GCA_020049345.1 Anaerolinea sp. | reverse complement strand
GAATCTAATAATCCGCTGGCGACCTGCCCCACCGTGCCATCGCCGCCGATTGCAAAGACGGCATCATATTTTTCTGCGGCGGCTTGGTGCGCGGTCTGCGTGGCATGTGTTCCGCTTAATGTTTCAGCGATCTCCATGCTCCAGCCTGCGGCTTTTAGCGGATGAATAATTCCGCGCACAAATCGCCGCACGGGGAAACGTCCGGCCGCTGGGTTGTAGAGGAGAAGTCCCTTTCGCATGAATGGGATTATAGCGGTGATTGCTCAGACCTCCGAGTTCTTTAAGAACTTAGAAGTTAAATGCTTGCACTGCACGAAAAAACAAAAAAATCTTTCACCACTGAGAACACAGAGAACACGGAGTTTTTATGGTTTTCTCAGTGGACTCTGTGCGCTCTGTGGTGAAGTTGGAAAATTCATTTAGGCTGTTTTAGATTGTTTCAGGCTATCCATGCCATCTTTCAGCGTCTGTGCCGACCGCTCCAGTGCAGATTGTTCCTCAGGGTATAGTTCTGTCTGCACAATACGTTTGACCCCGCCCTGCCCAACAATGCAGGGGATTCCCAAACAAACATCATTTAGTCCGTACTCACCTTCAAGGTAAGTGGAGACGGTTAATACGCTGTTCTGGTCTTGCAAAATAGTTCCGACAATACGCGCCAGTGACATGCCGATCCCAAAATAGGTGGAGCCTTTGTAATTGATGATGTGATAAGCGGAATCCTTCACTTCGCGCACAATGCGGTCGCGTTCACCGTGCCAGTCGCGGCAGTTGCCGCACTGCGGACAGTAATTATCCATCGGCACACCAGCCACATGCGTCATTGACCAGGCCGCCACTTCGCTGTCACCGTGTTCGCCCAAAATATAAGCGTGGACATTGCCCACATCCACTTTGCAATGCTGGCTGATGAGGTAACGGAAGCGAGCGCTATCGAGCACAGTACCAGAACCGATGACGCGGTTCTTCGCCCAACCGGAACGTTTCAACGCCACCTGAGTCAAAATATCCACTGGGTTGCTGGCTACCAGCAAAACAGCCTGCGATTTTTGAGCCACGATCTCGTCAACAATACCTTCGACGATTGCGGCATTTTTTTGCAGCAAGTTCAAACGCGATTCGCCCGGAGCCTGTTTTGCCCCAGCCGTAACGACAATTACCTGCGCGTCGGCATAATCGCGGTTATCTCCCGCGCGGATCTGCACCGATGGGTAAAAAGGCAAACCGTGTGCCAAGTCAAGCGCCTGTCCTTCGGCGAAATCGGGATTGGCGTCAATTAAACAGATTTGATCAGATAAACCTTTTTGCGCCAGTGCATAAGCAAAGGTGGAGCCAACTGCGCCCGCGCCAACAATCACAACTTTTCGAGATTTCCAAAGCGTATCCATATTATTCTCCTTCTCTAAATTAGAGCACATCAATACAGATATTATATATCTGATTTGTGATATTTCGAACTATTGTTATCTGATTCTTATGTGACTCTATTGCAAAAAGGCTTTTCTCACCGCGAAGAAGCGAAGTCCACGAAGATTTTTCACTTCGAGTCTTTGAGGCTTCGTGCCTTTGTGGTCAAAAAGCAGGCTCTCAGCCTCTCTGTGTTAGCAAAAAATCCAGTACAAAAAGCAAGCATTTAACTTCTAACTTCCTAATGATATAATCCCCACCAATGAGCGAACCAACTCTCCTCAATGACCGTTATCAACTGCTGGAAAAACTTGGCTCCGGGGGCATGGCCGATGTCTTCCGCGCCCGCGACCTGATGCTGGATCGCGTTGTTGCGATTAAGGTTCTGCGACAAGACTACTCCAGCATTCCAGACTTTCAAAACCACTTCCGCATGGAAGCGCGTTCTGCCGCAAATCTTTCGCACCCCAACATTGTCACCGTGCATGATTTTGGATTTGCAGACAACCTGCTCTTCATCGTCATGGAATATATCCCCGGCAAAGACCTCAAACAACTAATCCGTGAACGCGGACGTTTCACCGTGGAAGCAGGCATCCCGCTCATCATTCAAGCCTGCGCCGGACTTGGCTATGCTCACCGCGCCGGACTTGTTCACTGCGATGTCAAGCCGCACAACATGCTCGTCTCGCCAGATGGACGCCTCAAAGTGACCGACTTCGGCATTGCGCGCGCGCTTGCCACCATTACACCCGGCGAACGCACCGACGTTGTCTGGGGGTCGCCGCTTTACTTTTCGCCCGAACAGGCTCAGGGTGAAGCGCCTTCGCCCGCGTCTGACGTATATTCCATTGGCGTGGTCATGTATGAATTGCTGTGCGGCACGCCACCCTTCACCGCATCCACATCCAGCGAACTGGCGCGGCTGCATATTTCAGCGCGTCCCATCCCCATTCGCGAATATATCCCAGACATCCCCACCGCGTTGGAAGAAATTATTATGAAGGTGCTTTCCAAAGAACCCGCAGCACGCTACCGCACTGCCGATCAACTGGGACGCGTCCTATTAAAATTTGGCACTCAACGAGATGCGCCAGTTCCCGCAATCACTCCCCCCGCGCCGGTAGCAAAACCTGCGCCCGAAGTTGTGGAAAGAATCCCAGCCAAGACCCCACCCCCACCTCCCCGACTTGAACCCGCCCCTGTTCAATACACGCAGCCGGAAGTGGCGGATCAACCCGCCCCCGAACCTGATCGCGCCTTCGAAGAGATTGATTGGGCAACTGTAGGACTTGCCCTGTTGGCAGTGCTGGCTGTCGGCGGACTCATCCCATTTTGGATGATGGTCTTTTTTGCATACAATCCCCCTGTCCGATAAATGAATAAATTTCTGCTTGCTCCCTCCATCATCGCCTCAGACTTCACCCGCCTAGCCAGTGAAATTACCGCCTGCGAAACCGCCGGCGCAGACTGGATTCATGTGGATGTCATGGATGGGCATTTTGTACCCACCATTACCGTTGGACCGCTTTTTGTTGAAGCCTGCAAGCGCGCCGCCAAACTTCCGCTTGATGTGCATTTGATGATCTCCAACCCTGATCAATATTTGGAAGTGTTCGCCAAAGCCGGCGCAGGCAACATCACCGTTCACGTGGAAACCTGCCCAAACTTGATCAAAACCATTGAGAAAATAAAATCTTTGGGCTGTAAGGCGGGCATCACATTAAATCCGCTTACGCCTGCCTCAGCATTGGATGAAGCGCTGCCGCTGGTTGACCTTGTTTTGGTAATGAGCGTCACTCCGGGCTATTCAGGTCAAGCCTTTATGCCTGAAATGATTGAAAAAGTGGAAGAGATTCGCAATAAGTTAAACGCGCTCCGCTCCCCCGCCTGGCTGGAAGTGGATGGCGGCATGACCATTGAAACCATCCCACTCATGTACAACGCCGGAGCAAATGTTTTTGTCGCAGGCAATGCCGCCTTCAAACACCCGCAAGGCGTGGGTCAGGGGATAAAGGCATTGCGAGAGTGCATCACCGATTATTAAATCGGGTCTCTTTCATCTGGATTAAAACAAAAATCACGGCGTGAGCCGCGACCTTTGATGCGAATGGAAAAACAAACCTTAGTTTGAAGACTTGCCGAGTGTTTTGATGCACTTGGCGCACAGAACCTTCTTAACCATGCGACCCTTTTCCATAATTGAAACCTTTTGCAAATTCGGTTTGAATGTGCGATTGGTTGCATGTTGGGAGAACGAACGTTTGTGACCGAAGGTGGTTGCTTTACCGCAGGTGCTACATTTCATGTTAGATGTCCTTTCAATACGATGATTCCAGTGTCAATACCTCTTTTCAAAGGCACGGGATTTTACCATATATCGCAACCTTATTCAAGATATGCTGTTAAAATAGATAATAGGAATGTAGGTCGGGTTTTTAGCCTGACAGTAATTGAAGACATGGTTTTGGCGGGTTTGAAACCCGCCCAACAAATTATTAACGAGGAAAATTATGGGCGACGAAACAACAACTCTAGGCGGGATTCACATCTCGCCAAATGCGGTGGCGGCGATTGCGTACCACGCCACCTTGGAATCGTATGGCGTGGTGGGTCTTGCGCCAAAAAACTTAACCGACGGGATCGTATCCTCCATCACACGCGAACCTTTGCGCGGCGTCTCTGTCCGCTATGCCGGTGAGGATATTGATATTGATATTCATGTGATTGTTGAATATGGCACACGCATTAACTCGGTGGCTCAAAGCGTAGGCAACACAGTACGCTTCCACGTTGAAAAAGCGCTTGGATTGCGCGTTAATACCGTCAATGTACATGTGGCGGGATTACGCATCAGCGACACAGATTAGGAGCATAAGAAACTTATGGGTATGGATGTCGCACGTGTTGAAAAATTGCGAAAAATGCCGATTGATGGGCAATCGCTCAAACGCATGGTCGAAGCAGGGCTGACCTGGCTGCGTACCAACCAGCAGATTGTCAATGCTTTGAATGTTTTTCCCGTCCCCGATGGCGATACAGGCACCAACATGGTGCTTACACTGCAAGCCGCATGGAATGAAGTTAAAGATTCAGGAACGCTTAATTTAGGCGAAATGGCGGCTCAGGTATCCAAAGGCGCCTTAATGGGCGCGCGCGGAAACTCTGGCGTGATCACCAGCCAAATTTTGCGCGGATTTTCGCGTGGCTTGCATGAGAAAGCCGTGCTGGACAAGGAATCCCTTGTCAAAGCATTTGGCGAGGCGCGAGACACTGCCTACAAAGGAGTTGTCCGCCCGATTGAAGGAACGATCTTAACCGTCATTAAGGACGTTGCCATTGCAACAGAAGCAGCCTTGGGGTCGGCAAAGGATGCGATGGAGATTCTCGAAGTGGCAGTCAAAGCCGCAGATGAATCTGTCAAAAATACGCCGGAATTGCTTCCCGTTCTCAAACAGGCAGGGGTGGTTGATTCGGGCGGCAAGGGGCTGTTCTTCATCCTCGAAGGCATGTTGCGCCATGTGTACGGCGAGTCACTTGAAACGCCCACCATGAGCGTGCAGTCGCTTTCTGCAATGAACTTTCAGGATGCGATGGAGGAAGTGGAAGAAGGACAAGACTACGAGATTGTTGTAGATTTTGTCCCGACCGGCGAATTGGATTTGATTTCGTTCTACGGTCGGCTGGAAGAGATGGGCACATCCATTCAAGTTGGCGAAGGCGAAGGCATGTACCGGATGCACATCCATGTCCCAACCGAAAAACGCTACGAGCCGATTGATTACATCATGGGCATTGGCACAGTCACAAAGGTTGCCATTGAAAACCTGCTCGCGCAAATGGATGATATTCAAAAATCAGCCGAGTTGCAGTTTACCGCGGTAGAGCCAGGACAAATTGCGGTGGTGGTGGTTTCGCCGGGCACAGGCTTAAGCCGCATCTTTGCCAGTTTGGGCGTTGCCGCAATTGTACCGGGCGGACAAACCATGAACCCATCCACGCAGGATATTTTGAATTCATTTGAAAACCTGCCGACCGATAAGATCATCATCCTGCCGAATAACAAAAATATTATCCTCGCTGCAAATCAGGCAAAGGAAGTCACTGTTAAACACGTGGCAGTTGTGCCGACGCGCAATGTTCCACAGGGACTTGCCGCCATGCTCTCGTTGATCCCTGAGGGTGAGTTGGAAGCGGTTGCCGAGAAAATGACAAAGGCTATTGCAAACGTCAAGACAGGCGAGATCACCGTTGCCACTCGCACCGTTGAAATTGACGGCGTAAACGTCAAAGATGGACAGGTGATCGCATTGCTGGATGGCAAACTGGTTGCTTCGGCTGAGTCTGTGGAACAGGGCGTTATGGAACTGCTCGAAAAAGCAAACGCCACCGAACACGAACTGGTTACGCTTTTCTACGGCGAAGGCATGTCGCATGGCGAAGCGAATCGCATCAAGGATGTAATTGGCAGAAAATATTCAAACCTTGAAGTTGAAGTACAGGAAGGCGGACAGCCGCATTATCAGTTCTTGATTTCGATTGAATAAAGTGATTGGCGATTCAATTACAAATCTCTAATTACCAAATATCACGTCAGGCTTTTATACAAAAATGCCCCCTCAACGGTTGGGCATTTTTGTTTTCTCAAATATGCTATACTGCCGACTCCAACATCATGAACATTATTCGTCCTTTTACGCATCGTCCCTTTGCCTTGCTTTGGACAGGGCAAACTGTCTCTCGTCTTGGAGATAATCTTCATCGCATTGCCCTCGCGTGGTGGGTGTTGGAAAAGACAGGTTCAGCCACTGCCATGGGAACAGTGCTTGTACTTTCCCAAATTCCGCTTTTGCTTTTTATTCTCATCGGCGGCATTGTCGTGGATCGGTTTCCACGCATCCGCATCATGTTTCTCTCAGATCTACTCAGCGGCATGGTTGTTACTTTTATCGCCATTTTTTCATGGCTTAATATTTTGGAAATCTGGCATATTTACATCGCCAGTCTAATCTTTGGATTCGTCGAAGCCTTTTTCTTTCCCGCGTACAACGCGATCATTCCACAGATCGTACCTCCTGAAATGTTGACCAGCGCCAACTCGTTGAATGGACTCAGCCAGCGCATGATGGGCGTCATCGGTCCCATTCTTGGCGCGTCGCTGGTTGCGCTTGGCGGCACCTCTCTTACCTTTGGGTTGGACGCTCTCTCTTTTTTTATTTCCGCGCTGTGTGTATTCCCAATTTTGCGGGCAGGTTCATACGAAACCTCGGCAAAAAAGACGGGCGTAGAGATAAAATCACATTCCTTACGAGAGACAATCAAACAAGGCATTGCCGATTTGCGCGAAGGCTGGGACGCCATCATCACCATTCCGTGGATCTGGATCACCATCCTCATTTTTGGAGTACTAAATATTATGGAAGCCAGTCCGCGCGCAGTTTCCCTGCCGTTCCTCATCAAAGACAACCTGGGCGCAGACGTATCTGTGATGGGCTGGTTTGGATCGGCATTTTCTGTTGGATATGTACTCAGCGCGCTTTGGCTTGGTCAATATAAACGCTTGCGGCATCGCGGGGTGTTGGGGTATGTTGCCATCATGATCGATGGCGTTATGCTCCTGTTGTTTGGTTTGAAATTCCCAATCCCAGTTTTAATTGGAGCCATGTTTGTCTATGGATTTTGCATCAACATCTTTGGGTTGATTTGGAATAACACTTTACAGGAAATGGTTCCCCATGAAAAATTGGGGCGCGTCTACGCCATTGATTCGCTCGGCTCATGGGTCTTACTTCCAGTCGGATTTGCTCTTGCCGGCTGGGCAACTGACCTAATCGGCGCACCGACGGTCTTTTTGATCGGCGGCTTTGGCACAATCTTAATGACCCTGATCGGTCTCTCTCACCCCGCTATTCGGAATTTGGATTAATTATGAAAATTGGCATCGTTACAGACTCAACCGCAGACCTGCCCGCCTACCTCATCGAAGAACATCAAATTCAGGTTGTTCCCACCATTCTTGTTTTGGACGGAAAAGAATATGCCGATGGGATCGGAATCACACGCGAAGATTTTTATACCCGCCTGCCCTCGTTTCAGACTCCGCCGACAACCGCCGCCCCATCCATTGGAGATTTTGCCACGCCTTATGAGTCCCTGCTTTCACAAGGTTGTGAGCATATCATCTCAATTCACGCCGCCGCCACATTAACCACCACCATCAATGTGGCGCGTCAAACCGCGCAGGAATTTCAAAATAAAGTCACCTGCATTGACAGCGGATCGCTTTCGGTGGGACTCGGCTTTCAAGTATTAGCCGCCGCCGAAGAAGCCGAATTGGGTCTAAAACCAGCATTGGATGCGATTGCCGCCACCCGCAAACGGCTTCAAGTCTCAGCCGCGCTGGATACGATGGAATATCTTCGCCGCAGCGGACGCGTCCCTGCTGTGGTGGCACGGCTCGGCGGACTACTCTCGATCAAACCGATGATCGAATTAATAGATGGGCAAGTCAAGCCCATTGGCGCTGTCCGCACAACCAGCCAGGCAGATGAACGCATCCTGAACTTTTTACTCAAAGAAGGCAAACTTCAACGCCTTGCAATCATGCACACCAATGCCGAACATCGCGCCCGAAAATTACTTGACGAAATGATGTCACGCGTCCCCCAATTTATGCCGAGGGATATTTTATTTGCAAACGTCACGGCGGTCATAGGCACACATTTAGGACCCAACGGGGTTGGTTTTGCGGCTGTAAAAAAGTAACGCAGAACTCAGAAAAGGGGCACAAAGAAAAGCAAAATGAAAAACCAAATTTGTGCTTTTTTCTTTGTGGGTAAACAATAGACCTCTTACAAAAGTCCATTTTTGACCACAAAGGCACAAAGTCTCGAAGACTCAAAGGAAAAAAAGCAGTACCGCATAACTTGCTATGAACAATTCTTTTGCCACTAATTTCACGAATTTTCGCTGATTTTTTAGTTCAATTCGCGTGAATCAGCGAAATTCGCGGCTGAGGTTTGGGTGACGGATAATAGTCAAATAACAAGTTATGCTCCATTGCGGAAAAAGCTTAGTGACCTGGTGTCTTGGTGACTTTGTGGTTTACAACGCTTTACGTATGCAAGAGGTATCTTTTCAATATTTTGGGGTGCGCATCCAGACTTCCGAAGTTTCACCCACCCGACTTTTTGAGATGATGCTAAAAACTTTCTGAACAGGCGCCAAAATTGTAGATCATGATTGCACCGCGCGCAGTGCCTGATCCAGGTCGGCGATCAGGTCTTCGGCATCTTCAATGCCCAACGCAAGGCGCACCAGGTTTTGTGGGATGCCTTCTTTCAAACACTGCTCAGGATTCAAATCAGAATATGCCTGAGCCGCAACATGCAGAACCAAAGTTTCGGTACCGCCAAGGGAAGCGGATATAAACGGGATTTTAAGCGCATCGATAAATTGGAATGACTCCTGACGACCACCCTTAACTGTGAACGACAAGACTCCGCCGTAGCCTGTCATCTGTTTCGAGGCAATTTCGTGACCCGGGTGCGTTTTCAGGCCGGGATACCAGACCTGCTCCACATTCGGATGCGCCGCCAAAAACTCTGCCACTTTTTGCGCCGTTTGATTCTGCTGTTGCACGCGCAGGCTGAGTGTCTTCAATCCGCGCAGGAGCAGGTAAGCCGTGTTCGGGTCAGAGATTCCGCCCAAAACACCAATGTAGCCGCGGATGTAATCCACCACTTCATGACTGCCAGCGATGACTCCAGCCAGCAGGTCGTTGTGTCCGCCCAGGTATTTTGTCGCCGAGTGGATGACGACATCAATGCCATAATCAATTGGAGTCAAATTGATCGGCGTGGAAAAAGTGCTGTCGAGGACGGTGATCAAGCCGCGGCGGCGTCCGATCTCGGCGAAGCGTTCCACATCCAGCACGCGCAGATACGGGTTGGACGGAGTCTCAGAAAACAGGATTCGAGTCTCGGGTCGGATGGCCGCTTCCAGCGCATCGAAATCTCCAAGCGGAACGACCGTACAATCCACGTTAAACTTCTTCAGATGATCCTCGCAAAACTGGCGGGTGCGGCGATAACTGTCATCGGTCATAACAATGTGACTGCCACTGGGAAGATATTGAAGAAAAGTGTATGCAAGCGCCGCCATGCCAGATGCGACCAAAATGGCCGTCTCAGCATGTTCCAGTGCGGCGATGCGGGCTTCGGCAGCGGCGATGGTCGGATTGCCATACCGCCCGTATTCAAAGCAGTCTTCAACATGCCCTTTGTTGTGCGCTGTTTGATAGGCTACCACCTCAGCCATATTATCGAAGGTATAAGTTGAAGTTTGAAAAATAGGATCAATGAGTGCATGAAGAGATTTAACGCGAGTCTCGCCAGCGTGGACAGAATGGGTGGACGGCAAACAGTTGTCACGAACAGAACGGTTGTGAGTCATTTTTTTCTCCTTGGTTGTCAAAATGAAAAGCCTCTTTCAAAAGAAAGAGGCAATTAGTCAAATATCACGCTGGCGCGGACTGCCTCTCATCTTCCAGAAAACATCTGTCGAATTTGGCACCGTGTCAGTTTTGGCTGACCGGTTGTCGAGGCATCATCGGGTCGTTCCCTCCGCCTCTCTGGATAAGAGTAAAATCATTATTCAATTGTTGCAGTCAAACAAGACTACATTGGTCGCTATTATATGGGTTTCGATGGGGCTGTCAAGAGAAATCTGTACCAACACCTCACATCTTTCTCAAAGTAGATTGACATGTTTGTAAATTGGCAGAAAAACTTAGAGCCTACTTTTTGACCACAAAGGCACGAAGTTATTAAACATTCGCATAACGCGAAAAACGCAAGTTGGTCAAATTTTCGATAAGTTTTTTTCTACTTTGAGAAAACCATGACCAACACCATCAGGTTACTTGACAAACTTCTTGTACGGTCACATAATCACGACCAAAATAATCGCATATAAAGGCAAAGCAAAATGAAAATTTCAAAAAAGTCTGATTACGCAATAAGAGTTTTGATGACCCTTGTAGAATGTTATGGACGCGAACCAATTTCAATTCGTGAATTGGCATCTCGAAATGCCGTGCCAAAGCGTTTTCTGGAACACATTATGCTGGACCTAAAATCACAGGGCTGGGTCAGCAGTCTGCCGGGAAAAACCGGCGGCTACATGCTGGCGCAAAGTCCCGAAGAAATCAGCATGGGACAAATTGTGCGCTACTTTGATAGTTTGCTGGCTCCGATCAATTGCGTTTCGGTGAACCAATACGAACAATGCAGTCAGGAATCATCCTGCCGCTTTCGCCGTGTTTTTCTGGATGTTCGCAATGAAACCGCCCGCTTGATGGACAACACAACACTAGCCGCCGCATTTCGCGGTGAACCGGTCCGCCGGCAGGAAGTATTTGATGACGCCCTCATGGGTGGCGCAGGAATTTAGTTCTTAATATTCGCCTTCAAAAAAACCTTGACAGAATTTTGAAGGCGAATATAATAACGACAAATAAGGTCGTTATTGAAGTGTATGCGCTACTCGGCGCAAATTTTTTTACTTTTTATAAACGACCAATAAAGTCGTTATTCAAACTTGGCGGATAAAATCCCCCCATTTATCTGCCCTATTTCCACTGCCGCCTCTGAAAAATAAATTTATTTATCGATGACCTATAAAAATGGAGAAACTAATGACCACTCAAGTTTTGCAAAAAGTTGACCATGCCGCACTCAAGGCGAACCAGCTCACCATCATCGCACTTAACATTCTTGCATTCGTCTTCAATCTACCAATTCTCGCCGCTTTTGTTGCCATCGTCATGACGCTTGGTTCAGCACTCAAATTGCCGGGCTTTATTCTGCTTTATCGTTACTTCTACAAACCGCTTGGTTTACTCAAACCTGATATTCTGGACGACAACCCCGAGCCGCATCGTTTCGCGCAATTCCTCGGCGCTCTTTTCATGATCGCCGGCGTTGCATCGGTTTACCTTGGCGCACCTGCCCTCGGCTGGGGATTGGTCTGGCTGGTGGTTGCCCTCGCCGCGCTGAACGCCTTTGGCGGTTTCTGCGTTGGCTGTGCCGTTTATTACTGGCTGGCTCGTTTCAACCTTCCGGGCTTCACCAAGACTCCGCCCGCTGGAATTTTCCCCGGCGTGAAACCAAAAGTGAGTGCATAAAACATGTCTACTTCAGATGTCTTGACCCGTGCCTTTTTCGCCCTCGCGATCATCGTCGGCGGCTTCGGCATTTACCTGCTTTACAACTGGACGCTTCGGCTTCGCACCCCCAACCTGCTTGCCGACCTCGGGCAGATTC
>JAIFKY010000305.1 GCA_020049345.1 Anaerolinea sp. | reverse complement strand
TGGGGGTGTAAAAAAACGCACACTATCTTTTAATAAGATTGCGAGAAACCAAAATGCTTCAGGTAAAAAACTTAACCAAAATTTACGACGGGGGAGTCAAAGCGCTGGATAATGTTTCCTTTGAAGTTCCCAAGGGACAATTTCTGGCAGTAATCGGGCTGAGCGGTTCGGGCAAATCCACTTTGCTGCGCTGTATTAACCGCTTGATAGACCCAACCGAAGGCCAAATTCTTTGGGATGGCGAAGACATCACCGCCGCATCTCCCGAAGAAATGCGCCGCATCCGCCGCAAGATCGGCATGGTCTTCCAGCACTTCAACCTGGTACATCGTTCAAAGGTCATCACCAATGTGCTGGCAGGGCGGCTAGGCTATGTCAACCCCGCGTGGAGTTTGCTCAACCGTTTCTCCAAAGAAGATATGGCAAAAGCCATCAAACAACTGGAGCGTGTCGGCATTGCAGATAAAGCGAATCAACGGGCGGATGAATTAAGCGGCGGGCAACAGCAACGCGTCGGCATTGCCCGCGCGCTGATGCAGGACCCAAACATGATCCTCGCCGATGAGCCGGTCGCCAGCCTTGACCCCGTCCTCGCGCACAGCATCATGAGACATCTTGAAGAGATCAACAAAACCGACGGCGTGACCGTCTTGTGCAGCCTGCACTTTCTCGATCTCGTGCATCGCTATGCCGACCGCGTGGTTGCGCTCAATCAAGGGCAACTGGTCTTTGAAGGTTTTCCAAGAGATATTGACGACAAGAAGTTCAAAGACATCTACGGGCGCGATGCCGAAAGGGTAGGGTAGCCATGAAAGAAAAAAAATCATCCGCATCCGCGTGGAAATCCGTTCAAATCGGACTGGCCGTATTGTTGGGTTTATTTGTCTACGCCTACGGATTCGATGTCACCAAAGTTAACCTCGAAGAATTGCGCAGTGAAAGGCGACAGGAAAGCCTGACGCGTGTCACCCGCACTCTGGCACAGCCCGACCTGATTACCTACGACAAGCAGGAAGTAACTGTCAATTCGCCGTTGTACGTCCCCTGCCCGCTGGACGATACTCTTTCAAATATTCCCGAAGCAGATACATCCAGCGCTTACCTGGTGATCGATCCGGCTTGCGCCAACCCGGGCGAAACCGTTCAAGTGGAAGGGTTCAACTTTCCGCCCAATATCACCGGACCCATTCGATTTGTGCCCGGCAGCGACCCGCTGAATGTTGTTGCGCTCGGCCGCGAATCGATCAAAACCGACGGAGACGGACATTTCGCAACCCCATTCCTCATCCCTGAACGTACCAGCGAAGAACCCCAACATATCCGCGTGACCATCAGCGAAAATGTCGGCGCGCCGCGCTTCACCCAAAATGCCAAAGATACCTGGGACAAAATTATCGAAACGGTATTCATGGCGTTATTGGCGACCACAGCCGGCACCATTTTGGCTTTCCCGCTTAGTTTCATCGCCGCCCGCAACTTGATGAAATCCGTCCGCAGTCCGCTGACCAGCGTTGCCCTGTCTGTGCTGGGCTGGCCAATTGGACTGGGACTCGGCTACTATATCGTCAATCAGATCGGCGTATTCACCATCCCTCTCTCGGAAAATATATTCATCAACCTAGTCGGCGTAATTGCAACGCCATTTATACTTTTGCGCACAGTCCGCTGGGCATTACCGCAGGAAGAAACAAAAATCCCCACGCCTTCTTTGCGCGCAGCACGGCTCTTTGTTCTGTTCGTCTCGATCTTGATCGCATTTTTTGGTTTCTTCCAACTGGCAGGCTTCGCCACCAACGTTAGTTTGGCTGTGGAAAAAACCCTGGGACCCCTAGGATTCCTTGCCACATTCCTGTTTCAAGTAAGCGACATCCTGCGAATCATCACACCCGCATTGGGCGCGCTTGCCGCAGGCGGCGCACTTGCCAACTTCCTCGGTCACATTGGACAACGCATCGCAGAAAAAAATGCAGCGGTCCAAGTCAAAACCATCAACTACATTCTAGCGCCCCTGGCAGGCGCAGTCATCTTCGGTTTGCTCGGCGCGTTGATTGAATGGCTGTATCAAGTCGGGCGCTTTGCATACACCTTCTGGGCGCCGCTAATTATCGGCGCGGCGCTGGGACTAATACTTGCCGCCTTGACCCAGCCCAAAACCACCCTGCCGACGGGCATGGTGGTTTACAGCATCACCCGCACCATTGTCAACGCGCTGCGTTCGGTGGAAGCGCTCGTAATGGCAATTGTCTTTGTCATCGCAGTCGGCATCGGTCCATTCGCAGGCATGATGGCGCTCGGCTTGCATACCATCGTCAGCCTGGTGAAACTGTATTCAGAACAGGTCGAAAGCATCATGCCCGGTCCGCTGGAAGCCATCACTGCCACGGGCGCAAATCGCCTGCAAACCATCATCTACGCCGTCATCCCGCAGGTCATTCCGCCATACATTTCATACACCATGTACCGCTGGGACATCAACGTGCGCATGTCCACCATCATCGGTTTCGTGGGCGGCGGCGGCATCGGCTTTCTGCTCCAGCAAAATATTAACCTCCTGAACTACCGCGCCGCCAGCACACAAATGATCGCCATCGCCATCGTCGTTGCCAGCATGGATTACATCTCATCTGTGTTGCGTGAAAAATACGTTTAACTAAGTCACCCTACGCAGTGTCGTTCTGAGCGGAGCGTTCTGAGCGGAGCGAAGAACCTCTACAATTGTCCCAGAGACCCTTCGCTGTCGCTCAGGGAATCATGGTTAGGTGCGTAAGGTGAGTAACTAATGTTCAGTCCGGGGCTAAGCCCCCGACAAAGCAAAAAATTAAGACGCACCCATGAAACAGCGCGGACAGATGAAGTCTGCGCTGTTTTTTTATTGCGATATAATGACTCGCGCTTCACGTCCCGCCCAAACCTGATCAACCTCTTCGACAGTTTTCACCCTGAGGTTTGATCTTGCTCTACAAAAACCACCCGAGATAAAAAATGAAATACACAAAAATATTCTTCTCCATTGTCATGGGAATCGTCCTACTCGCTGCATGTGCCAAAGCGCAAGAAGCAACCCCAACTGCCAGCCCAGAGGAACAACCAGCCTCCACCCCTGCCCCTTATTCGCCGACCATCTTCGAGACGGGGAATGAGGCGAAGGCATCGCAAACCCGTCTGGATGATCCGCGTCCAAATGTCATCTTTATCTTCACTGATGACCAACCGTATCACACCACCCAATACATGCCCACAGTGCGCGATGTGTTAATGAAGGATGGAATCACTTTTGAAAATGGTTTTTCCACCACACCATTATGCTGCCCAAGCCGCGCCAGTATTTTGACCGGGGAATATGTCCACAACCATCAGGTTTATACCAACACCTGGCCGCAGGGCGGCGCGAAAAAATTTAACGACACATCTTCGTACGCGGTCTGGCTGAAAGATGCCGGCTATCGCACCGCATACCTCGGAAAATATTTGAACGATTATGATTCGCTGGAACCTTACGGCTATGTAGCCAAAGGCTGGGAGGAATGGGATGTTTTCCTGGGCAAGAACCTGCACGCGGATGATGACGTTGGCGCCTCTCAGTTTTATTCGGACTTCAGCGTATCTGAAAATGGCAGCGTGGTTGAATATAACGGCGCGAAAGCCGTCTTTGGCGCAGACTTGATCACACAAAAAGCCGTGGATTATATTTCTGACAAGCGCGATGAACCATTCATGCTGACGATGGCGTATTACAACCCACACTCGCCGTATTTTTGGGCGGAACGCGATGATCCGCAGTTTCGTATGAATGGGGCGCTCAAAGCAGATCCGTACCGTCCGCCAAATTTTATGGAGGAGGATGTCAGCGACAAACCGCAATACCTGCAAGACCTGCATCCGATTTCGGTTGAAAAAATTGATATTTCATACAAGCAGATTTTGCGCTCGCTTCTTTCCGTGGACGACGGCGTTGCCTCTGTGCTTGCGGCGCTAGACAAAACAGGGTTGAGCGAAAAAACGATTATCTTTTTTATCACCGACAACGGCTTGACCGTTGGCAATCACCGCCTTGGTTTAACCAAAAACTGTCCGTACGAATCATGCGCGCGCATTCCGTTTATTGTCTACTCGCCATCCATGTTCCCCGCCCGCACGGATGATCACATCGTGGCAAATATTGACCTGGCGCCCACATTCGCAGAACTGGCTGGCGTTACCCCGCCTGACAACGTTAATGGAACGAGTCTCGTGCCTTTGCTCAACGACGTCAACGCTGACTGGCGCGATTCGATCCTGCTCGAACATTGGCCAACCGAAGATGGAATCGGCTCAAAAATTCCAGAGTTTTACGCCGTGCGAACCGCAGACTGGAAATATGTGGAATATTCCACTGGCGAGAAAGAGTTGTACGATCTCAAAAACGATCCGGATGAATTGGAAAACGTCGCAGACAAATCCGAATATACTGAAACTCAAAAACAATTAAAGATTCGGCTGGATGAGTTGAAGAAGGAATGACCGCACCTTGTCAATGCACTTGGAATGGAAGTAAAATTCTCTAAAATACTTTCTGATATGAATTATCTATTTCCTCAACTCGGCGATTTTGGGAAAGATGTATCTGCAAAAGATACACCTAAATATTTGCGCGACTCCAAGCAGACCGGGGTAATCGAGAAGAGATTCCACACCGGCGGGTATGCGGCTATGATCTTTGCAGGAGGGACGCCAGATGCCGCATATCAACTTGTGGGCGGAGAAAAAAGTTCCCTGTTATTTTCAGAATTCTTTGCTCTTCCTGAAAGCGATATTTCTGACATGCGCGTCATTAAACTTCCAGATGTTGCCGGACGGTTGGCAACTTTGGCTTATCAATCCAAACCTGGTTTTCAATCTTTGATCAAGAATATCAGCGACTGGCACGGTTATACCGATGGTTGGAAACGGGAAAAATGGAGCGGGTTGGTCGAGATCAGAACCGAGACTACCTACAAATTGGTATTAATCTGGCGGGGAGAACTACAACTGACCGACACGGTATTTTCAACCCCGGCAGGATTTACAGCAGAAATTCCCATCCTTGAAAATTCAGGAGAGTTCCCCTGGGATATGCAGGTTTATTCTCTGTCAAATTCTGAACCCGCATATCAATATGCAGCGCTCCGATATGGAATTATGAAGTGGATGGGCGCGATTCTTGGCCGATACCAGGAGTTGGTGGGACGTAAACTTTTAGCAACGATGGATCAGGAATTGAACCGCCAGATCGATCCGTGGGGCTGGAAAATCAATCTAAAAGAAACAGCAATGACGGATGCACATTATTTCGTTACCCTACAGGATGCGGAACACGCATACCGCGAATTGTTCATGTCCATGGGGATGTTGATGAATATCGTGATCGGGAATAATCTGACCCAACGCTTATTGAATGAAACTTTCGAACAACTTTTCCCCGATGAACGTGAGTTGTTACTTTCCATGCGCCTAATCCCAGCCGCATTTTCGGAATAAAAATAATGGATAATTTTCAAAAGCCCAAAATATTAGGATTATCTCCCAAACAGTTTTTATGGATGGGATATATTTTAGCATTCATCTTATTGGCAATATTTGCCTGGCAATATTTTGTTGGGCTGCAAAATGATAACAGTAAATTTTGGGGCGGGGTGCTGTTCAGTTACACCAGCCTTGTCTCTGCCATAGGGGCGGCAACTATCGCAACCATGGTAACCCTTCAATTCACAAAAGGCGAATCCCCCTACAGGACCTGGATGGCGTTTTC
>JAIFKY010000148.1 GCA_020049345.1 Anaerolinea sp. | reverse complement strand
ACATAGACTTTGATGGATTTTCGCGCTTCATCAGGCTGGTGACTGGGGTAAAAAAAATTCAGGGTTCGGGTAACAAAGAAACCGATGAAATTTTGAGCAAAATTTGTGATGGTGATGCCAAAAGTGATCAGACTCATTGTTACGGGCGCAGAGAGAGAATCGGAGCGTTTTTGAATTACCAGAATAAAACCGATCAGCGCGGCGGCGGAAAAAATGTAGGTTTCAATGACAGAACCAAAGAAGAAGTGCGATGTGCTTAATCCAAGCAGGGCTGCGATCAGCAAGGCATAAATGGGGTTTTGAAACTGGCGTTTGATAAACACCCATGCCATAAAAACACAAAGCGCGCCTGCAAATGTATTTAGCAAAATGGCAGAAAGCGCCGGATTTTGGGTAAAGAGATTAAGCGCCCAGCCAAGCGGGCGAAAGATAAAGTATGCAAAGGGATGTGGTCCACGCATGTCAAATAAATATCCGTCTGGCGCGGCGATGCGCTGCATCCAGGGGTAGTTATCGGCGTCGAGAAAATTATCCGTGGTGTCGCTGTTTGCAAAGTTGAGCCGCAATCCAATAAATGTGTACACAGCGAAGAAAACCACTGCCAGCGCAATGCCGGGCGCATGTTCACGCAGCGCGGACAAAATTGCGGCGCTGTTGTATCGAATTTTCACAACAGGTATTTGCGCTCTGACAGAGGTTCCCCAAAGCGAATAGATCAAATATCCCAGAGCGACGGTTGAAAATGCAATGAGAAGTATTTGATCTATTTTAGGACGTTCTGCCAGGTTGAGGAATAAAATATTGAACGCAACGGAAATCGTTAACGCAAGCAGGGTGGAGAGGAAAGCTCTAAGGGGTCGATTCATTTTTGGGAGCGGGACACAGGCTCAGGGTTGTCAGGCGGCGGCGAGGAATGGATTGAGTCCGCGCAGGATGACAAGGATAAACCATCCATTGTTGATCATCATCATTACGACCAAAACAGCCAGCACAACTTCAAACCAGCGGCGTCCTGCAAGTTCTGAAAAAGCCAGCGCGACAAAGAATATCAGCAGATATGTCCAGTAGGGTGAGTAGAGGAAAAGTTCTGTGCCGTAGTTCATGTGCAGGATGTAGTTGAAGGCGACGCTTGCAAGCAAGCCCAGCATGAGCGGAACGTGAATTGAAGTTCGTAAGTTTTTGAAAAAATAAAAAAGCGCGCCTGCAAATAAAACCAGCCAGAGGATAAGCGGCGCATACGCGGCCCCGTTATACCAGGCAAGAAGGTGATCTTTGTAGTTAAAGGTTTCGTAGGTATTAATGGGGTCCCTATTTTTGCTGTCAATACGTTCAAGCGGCGTGGGCGCTACAACGCCATAGAGGAAAATGACGCGCCCCACTGCGCCCACTCTTTCAACCACGCGCTCTGACGGGCTGGAGTAGACGGGCGCAGAAAACCGCCCTTCAAAAGCCAGGTCTGCGGGGACGAAGAAGAAAGTTTGGTTGCCCGGGTACAGCACGCTGACAAATGCGGTAAGCGCAATGCTTGTTGCAAGCACAATCATGCCGTAATATACAAGCCGCCAGAAACCGAATTTCTTAAAGAATAAACCGATCATGCTTTGGGCTATGTTGGTGACGGTGACGCCAAACACAAGCAAGCCCGCCGGCACAAGCACCCAGAATCGTTTTTCGTCGGCTTGAACGAGGAGGAAGAAAAGGATAAGGGAGGTCATGCCGAATGCGTAGGTTTCGGTCAGTGAGCCAAATAGTAAATGCGCGGCGGTTGAACCAAGCATGATTGCAAATAGAAACGCGTATGTGCTTTTTTGAGTTGCGCGTTTAACGAATAGCCATGCCATGAACACACATAATCCATTCATCACGGCGACGACGATCATGGGGGCAAGGTACCATTTTTCAGCCAGGAACAAGCGCACCAGGCTGACCATGGGGCGCAGGGTAATTAATACAAGCGGATGTACGGCGCGATTCACATCGCGACCTTCAGGATACCCAAGAATGGACATCCACGGTCCGGCGTCGGCTTCAAAGATTACACTGTTAAGGCTGTACATGGGATGATTGAGCGCGCGCGCCAACACAAGGTTAATCAGAAAGAAAAATGTGCTTGCATAAATGCCCGGCAGGTTGTTTTTTATAAAAGCAAAAAGCCGTGTTTGCTTGAAAGCCTGATAATATCCACGCGCTTCAAATTGTTCGAGCAAGGGAATACCCCATGCTCCGCCGACCAGTACGCTTGCAAGAAACATACCAAACCACTCAGCGGGAATTTGAATATAAGCCGCTGAAAACATGGCAGGATATTGCAAACAGCCGTAAATCATTGCCGCAAGAAAGATCGGCAGGACAGCGGCGAAAAATACACCGACAGGGTTGCTCAGGAAACCGTCGTGAAAGGAATGGGACGCGCGGCGCACGAGGTAATATCCAGCAATACTGCCGGCAACAGAGGCAGTGATCGAAAAAGTGATGATGTCGAATCGTCCCTTAAACACACTGCCTAAAAAGCCTATCGTTGCATAGATAAAGAAAACGCTCCATAAAAAGCCGAAGAAATAATGCCACATGGAATGTGAAGATCGCATCCGCTCGAAGGCAGAGATGGCGGGAAGCATGAGTGCAAACAGCGCAATGGCAACTGCGCCCATACCAAGATAATACACGCGCGAGATGGCTGACGGCAGCGCAAATACAACTGCGCCAAGCGCCGCCAATGCGCCAAACAAGATTACAACGGCGAGCTGTCTTTGTGTAAACCATGCCCAAAGCGCAGAAGATACCTGAAACAAAAGGAAGGCAATTGCAAGCGTCGGCACCGCAACCAAAAAGGCGCGATCCAGGGTGGTTTTGTATTGAGAGTAGCCAAAGAAGATCACCGCCGAAGAAAAACTGGCAATAAATGCAATGAATAGACTTGCCCCCGCTCGAAATAGAAATTGCAATAATTTCATTTGTTTATCTCCTAACTCAGATAAGCCGAAAAAGATTTAACCACGGAGCGCACAGAGTCCACTGAGAAACCCATTAAAAACTCCATAATCTCTGTGGTGAAGATTTTTTTGCTTTTTGTGCAAGAATTTAACTTCTAAGTTCCTAACTCAGATAAGCCAAAGGTGTAAAGCGAGAAGAAAAATACAGACCCTAAAGATTTGTAGCAACGTATTGTTCGAAATAAGAACCTTTAGGGTCCTGCTTTGTGTCTATTTCAAAGAGCGCGTAAGTTCGAGAAACTCAGTCCATTCTTCTTCAAAGAAATGCACGGTTACATTATTCAACTCAACATGGTAAGTCACTTCACCATCCGGCTCTTCTGCTTTCCATGCGATGAAATTTTCGGTCTCGGCGATGGTTGTGGTCTGCGGTTCGTTATTATTGCTCATGTAATTTCTCCTGGTTATATAAATTTCAATCAAATTAAAATGGGCGCTGGAGCGCTCATTGCGTTCAAAATGTAAAGGGGCGATCACTGCTCTTTGTTGCGATTCGGGTTGAGGCGGCGCAGCAAGCGGCGGATTGAGACGAGAACTCGGGACCCGGGCGGGGGTGGCGGCTGATGAATTTCCTCTTCAGTCCAGGGGTCCATATCCAGCATTTTCCGCATGATGTATTTCCACAAGAGCGTGGCGGTGGCAAGAATTGGAGCGGCCACAACAACGCCAATCAACCCAAATAAATTTGCCGCCACAATTGCCGCCACAAGGACAGCGGCTGGATGCACTTTGAGCGAGTCGGAAAGGATGCGCGGGGAAACAATATAATCAAAAATCTGGTCAATGACAAGCGCTATGATCAAAACCAGCAGGGTGTAATAAAAAGGCGAGAGCCCGAAGAGTTTGTATGTTTGAAAATAAGAGACAAGGACAAGCACTGTCCAGTTAACGGCGGGACCAACGTAGGGAACAAAGCGGGCAAGCCCTGCCACGAGCGCCAGGCTGAGAGCATAATGCACGCCCAAAACCGTAAGTATAATGGAATACACAACCACGGCGATCACGAAGATGATGATTTGCCCGCGCAGGAAGGCATTCCAGGTGCGTCCCAATTCACGGGCCAGCCGTTCAAAATCATGAGTGTAGCCGGGGATTTCCAGGGGAACAATTTGACCGCGCAAGCCGCCGCTTTCTGCAAGCACAAAATAAGAAACAAGGACGACAAAAAATGTCCAACCAAGGAAATTGGCCGCGCTTCCAGCAACCGTGCTAAGCAATGTGCCGGTACGGCTTAATAATGTCTGCGCCATACTCAACGCCTGGCTGCTGATGGCTTGCAGATCAATCACACGAAAATCAATTTTGAAGGGGCCAAATTGATAAACCTGACTGGAAATATTTTCAATGAGTTGCGGCAGGGTCGTAACGGCATTTTGCACAATGTTGATCAGGCTTTGCGCTTGTTGCACCAACCCTACGCCGCCAGCGGTGAGCAGGCCAAGCAACAGAAGGATGATCACAAAGTAGATCACGCCAACTGCCGCGCTCCACGAGAAGCGTAATTTGCGTTGCAGAAATCCGGCGAGGGGGTGAAATAAATACGCCAGTACAAGCGCAATTAATAATGGGGTAATAATAAATTGGAATTCAACCAACAACGCGCCAATGATCACAACAATGGTCAGCGCAATGACGAGTTTTGTGTTTGTACCCCAGGTTGGGGACGTTGGAGTTTGAGATTGGGTCATAAAGATGTTTCCATTTTTTGCGTGGGTGCGTTTTTACAAAAGGCGTTTCGGTAAGCATGTCAAAAGTCAACCTTGGCATACGTACTTTTATTCTATCAAAGATGGGTGATTTTACAACATTAAATAAAAATACCCCGCGCAAACCTTGCGGGGGGTATTTAAACTTATGGTTGAATTACGGGCAGCTTGATCCCAGCATTTGGGCAATAATACTAAACGGGAACATGCACCAGCGCGCTCCGGTTGGATCTGCATCTACTATCAAAAACACCACAATACAAAGACATATAAACAGAAATACGCCGCCGCCAATGAAAAAGGGCATTAGGTTCGTCTTTTTTGCGGGAGTGCTTGAAGGCATACTTGAATACACAGGCGGCGCGGCGTGGACTGGAGCAACGGCGGCTGGCTGAGCCACTGGCTGGGGAGTTGCCCTTACCGCGTGTCGCGGTGATGCGATGGTTGCGCCTGGGTCAAGGTTGATCACATCGTACATCAGCACGATTTGTTCGCCAAGCGATACCACATCACCGGGCTTGAGTACCGCCGGACCAGCAAGACGTTGGCCATTTACAAAAGTGCCGTTGGTGGAACCAAGGTCTTCAAGCACATACTTGCCGCCTTGAAATGAAAGGCGGGAATGTTTACGAGAGATTTCGGCGTCATTGATCGCAACACTGTTGGATGAATCACGCCCAATGATCAACTGATCTCCCTCGAGCGGGAAGGTAACACCCGGCGTAGGTCCTGACCGCATAACAAATTGAAATTGAGACATCTTCTTCCTCCAAAGATAAAAAATAACAAAAGTAAATTCGCCTTAGTGTACAAGTTTCAGGCTAAAAAGTCAAATTATTGTCTTTGTCTATTTTTGGGTTTCTTCAACCTCTTCCGTGCGAGGCTGAGCTTTACCCGAGGTATAAGGCAGAAATACCGAGAAGACCGTTCCGACGCTGATCTTGCTCTTCACTTCGATCCGCCCGCCGTGTCCGTGGACAATTTGTTTGCAGATCGAAAGCCCCAATCCGGTACCGGCCACGCGTGATTCATGCTCGCGCACACGGAAGAATTTTTCAAACAGGTGCGGCAGAGATTCGTCAGGAATTCCCAGACCCGTATCCTGGATAAACAGGACAATCTCTTTTTCATCCACTTCTGCGCGCAACATCACAGTTCCGTTGGGACGGTTGTATTTAATGGCATTGCTCAACAAATTCAATAGAACCTGTTTTATCTTATCGCGATCCGCATCCAACATGGGAAGTCCTTCGGGCGACTCCACGCGGATTTGAATATTGTTTTCCAGCGCCTTTGAAGACATGACATCTTTACATTCGTAGAACAAATCAGCCACGCTAAAACGCGTCTTGCGAAATTGCACGCGCCCCGACTCCAGCCTTGCGAGGTCAAGGAATGAAGAAGCCAGCGCGTTGAGGCGCATGGTTTCGCCATGAATGTTATTGACAATTTGATCGCGTTGTTCCTGAGACATTTCAGGACGCAGCAACAAATAGGTGGCTGTGCTAAGAGATGACAGCGGCGTGCGTAACTCATGCACAAACTCTGAGATTAAATCTGACTGTTGGAATAATCGCGCGTTTTCAATGGCTACTGCGGCTTGCGCGCCCAAAACCAACAGCATCGATTCGTCGTTGTCGGTAAATTTACCCTTGGGTTTGTTTAACGCCTCCAACACGCCGACGATTTTATTTTTGGTTACCAATGGAATTCCCAGAATCGATTCTGTGGAAAACCCTGTTGTCTCTTCCACGCTCGAGAAAAATCGCGGATCTTTGTGCGCGTTTGTGATGCGTACGGTCTGGCGATTGTTGACGATCCAGCCTGCGATGCTTCCTTCCAACGGAACGATGATGCCGCGCCGCGTGGATTCATCCATGTTCGTTGCCACCTGAAAATATAATTGGCGCGATGTATCGTCATACAATAAAATGGACGCGGCTTCTGCGCCGCTGATTTCTGCTGCGGCGTGGACAATGCGCGAGAGCAGAATATCCAGGTCAAGGGTGGAGGCAAGATCGCGCGCAATATCAATTAAACGGCGATAGCCATCCAGTCGTTCAGTTTTTACTTCAGCCATTTAGCACCTTCTCTACAATTGCCGGAAGAATCAATGCCGCATCTTCCAGAATTTCCACATCTGCGCGGACATTTAAATAGGTCGGCACATTGTTGACAATAATTAAATGCGCGCCGCGATCCAATGCCTGCATGGGTAACCCAGCCACGGGTAAGACTTCGAGCGATGAGCCGACCACCAGCATCAGATCACATTGACGCGCTTCACGCTGCGCCCTGAACCAGGCCGCCTGCGGCAACTGCTCGCCAAATAGAATGACATCTGGCTTAAGGATTTGTTTGCATTTGGGGCAGCGTGGGAGACTGCCAGTTTCAACAAACAAATCCAAATGAAGCGCAGCCTGCACTTGATGATAACACTGGGTACAGGTTAAAGTTTGCATGGTTCCGTGCATTTCGATTACAGTTTTTGATCCCGCCTTTTGGTGAAGCATATCTATATTTTGGGTGATGATGGAGTGGATATGCCCCGCTTTTTCCAGCCCTGACAGCGCAAGATGAGCGGGGTTGGGCTGGGCTGTATATATTTGTCTTGCCAACGGGCGGAACCATTCAAAGAATCGTTCTGGCTCTGTGCGAAAGGTGCTGAGCGAAGCCACTTCCATCGGTTCATCGCGCGACCATAATCCTGTTCCTGTGGATCGGAAATCAGGTATGCCTGACGGCGTGGAAAGCCCCGCGCCCGTCAGAGAGACAGCATGTTTTGCTTGGCGGAATAAATCCGCGGCGAAATCAATGGCTGCCTGCGTCTGAGGGGGGAATGAGGTCATTGCGGTGTCTTTTCACGTTCCAGGATGACGTCGGCAAGTTTTAGGAATTGCTGGGAAGTCATGTTGGTTGGCTGGCAGATCACAGCGGGCGTTTGCAGGCGCGCTGCCTGCATGAAAGCCTCGGGGGCTGGCGTCAGTGTGACTGCAATGGAATGTCCCAGTTTTTCCTGTACCTGCGATAATTGCATCTGCGATTCGCTGCGCATACGGTTGTTCAGCGCTACGTGAATGGTTTTTCGATCAATTTTGAGATCTGCAATATCATCAATTAATAGTTTACTGTGTTGAATGGTGCCTGGCGCGCCTTCAATCACAATAATACATTCACTACACAAGGGTAGAATTTTTTGCACAAATGCGGGCAACCCATTGCCCATGTCTAAGACAACGAAACGGGCTAATGCTGAAAGGCGCGCAATAATTGTTTCATAATTTTGAACTTGTGAAGTTAAAGTCACATCACGCGGATTGTCTGAAGCAAGCAAAAGTTTCAACCCAGAGTTGTGCGGAGTGAGTGAGGATTCCACTTTTTCGCGGGTTATCTCTGCCACAGTTCCCTGTAAAAGTTCGGTCAACTTCTTTTGATTCTGATACCCGAAGTCCATGCCGATTGTGCCCTGCCCTGGCGTGAGTTCGGCAAGGATAATATCTGATTGTGTGCGGGAATAAAGACTCGCCGCCAAGTTTGACGCCAGTGAGGAGACGCCCAATCCGCCGCGGGCAGAGAGCACGCCGATCACATATCCATGATGTTCTTGTGAAGCAGTAACGACTTCACTTGGTTCTTTCTCTTTTTGCGCAGAACGCGCAAGCAATGCTTTTACATGCGCCTGCAATTCTGTGGGGTGGGTGGGCTTGGTAAGATAATCGTCTGCGCCCACTTCAAAACCTGTAACTTTATCGTCCAACTGCGTTTTTGCAGTGAACATTAATATTGGAACAGTCAGCGTGACAGGATTTTTACGCAAGCGGCGCGCGACTTCGTATCCGTCCATGTCGGGCATCATCACATCCAGCAGGATCAGGTCCGGGCGTTCTTCAAGCGCCTTTGCCAACCCCTGTGATCCGTTTGAGGCGGCGCTGATCTCATATCCCTGCCTTTGCAGCATTAGCCCAACAAGTCTTAGTGTGTCTACATCGTCATCAATGATTAGGATTTTTTCTGCCATGGTTTCCTCTGCCAGATAAATACAATCTGGTAGGTTCAATTATAACGGACAAGCCACCATAATTTCATTAATTATCGGCAGATCGCCACTCTGGAGGCAATCAAATTGCCGATTGACATTTCGGACAGTAATGGTAGTATTGACAAATTTAATTATATGGGTGCATTTCAAATGAGTTGAGAGAAAGCCGGACCATAAAAAAAACCGTGATTTCCATGTTCTCTGTGATGAGATGTCTTCTTGTTTTTCGCACAGCGTAAGCATTTCATCTTTTAGACGCTAATATACTTTTACGGGCTGCACCCTCCTTCTACTTAATATATAAAAGGCAATTCTCATGACAAAAGACCCTGAAGATAAATATGTTGGAAAATTGAAGATAAACCAAAACCTGTTGCTCGCCATCATTAGTGCAATCACCACCATTGTGGCAGCAATCATTCCCTGGGCTTTGAGTAAATACGAAGCGCAGCCAGAGCCAACATCTCCGCCAATAATATTTACCGTCACGAGTACAGCGGGCGAGCCTGCGTTACCGGATGTTGCGACACCCACATTGGAAGCAACCGTTCCACCTTCCGTCGTTCCATCATTCACCCCGACGGCAGATGCCCAAATGGGCATTTTTGATGTGTATCTCGCCTATGACGAAAGAGGTGATTTTCGTTCAACGAGTTTCCAGCCCACACAAAATATATTTTTATTCTTTAATCTCAACGATCCATTGAACCGCAATATTGTAAAAACTGTCTGGATCGCAGTGGATGTGGCTGGGTACCAGCCAAATACAATGATTGACAGGTCAGAGAACAAAATAACTACGCCCAGTTTTACCATGCGAACCAACAGAGGCGGCTGGGATGTTGGGAAATATAAAATCGAGTTGTATTTGAATGGCACGCTTGACGAGACAGTTGAATTTGAGGTAGCCGAATAAGAAAAACAGCCTGTTGTGATCAGCAGGCTGTTTTTCTTTAACATCCCATTAATAGATAAAACTCTCTTTATGGTATATTCCCATCAATGTCTGAAACAATTCTTATCGTTGAAGATGAAATATCCCTGCAAGAGACCCTTGCCTATAACCTGAAAAAAGAAGGCTATACGGTGGAAACTGTTGGGGATGGACGCGCTGCGCTTGAAGCGGCCCGGCGCTTGAAACCTGACTTGATCGTGTTGGATATTATGCTGCCCGAAATGGACGGCTTTGAAGTAGCGCGCATTCTTCGCAAGGAAATGTCCACTGCCATTTTGATGCTGACCGCGCGCGATGATGAAATTGACCGCGTGGTGGGACTCGAAGTTGGCGCGGATGATTACATGAGTAAACCATTTTCAATGCGCGAACTGCTGGCGCGTGTCAAATCACAACTTCGGCGCGCGCGTTTACTGCGCGAAGAAATGGGCAAAGCCAAAGACGCAGACTCGCCGCACGAAAAATTAACCTTCGATAACCTCGTCATCAATCTCACCCGCCGTGAAGTGCTTCTTAATAATGAACCATTGCAGATCAAACCGAAGGAATATGAACTCCTGCTCTTCCTTGCCGAACACCGCCGCCAGATGCTTTCGCGTGAATTTATCCTTGAGCGCGTTTGGGGTTGGGATTTCATCGGCGACAGCCGCACAGTGGATGTGCATGTCCGCTGGCTGAGACAGAAGATCGAAGTAGATTCCTCAAGCCCCATCCGCATTGTGACGGTGAGAGGCGGGGGATACAGATTCGAGGGTTGAACATTAAACGTTCAACGTTTTTATGAACACATTATCAATTGTCTTTTTGATCTTTGCCCTCCTCCTTGCCGCGTGGTTTGCGTGGCAATATTATGATTTAAGACAACGTGTGGATGAATATGCGCGGCTGGTGCGCGTCTCGCCCGAAGCGCTTTCCGCAGACATAAAAAAAATTGAAAACCTATCGAACGCAATCGTTTCACTACAAAATACGTTTAACGTTGAACGTTTAACGCTAAACGCAGATAACGATCGCCTCTCGACTGTGCTTGAACAACTCACCGACGGCGTGATTATTGTGGATGCTATTGGGCTGATCCAATTTGCGAACCCTGCCGCGCAAAAACTTTTTGAAACCTCCAACGCGCTTGGGCACAGCGTCACCGAAGTCCTCCGCAACCATCAACTGGTGGATGCGTGGCGGCGTTGTCAGCAAACGAATGAAATGCAAAGCGAGACGGTTGAATTGCCAGCGCGCCACCAATTTTTGCAGTTGATTGCCATTCCCGACACACACGCAAGCGGAAGCCTAATTCTCGCGCAGGATTTGACCCGCGTTCGCAGGCTTGAAACTGTACGGCGGGATTTCATCTCGAACATCTCGCACGAATTGCGGACTCCGCTTGCCTCGCTCAAAGCGTTGACCGAGACCTTGCAAAACGGCGCCCTTACCGACCCCGATGCTGGTCCGCGTTTCCTGGGCAGGATCAACGCTGAGGTGGACGCGTTGACGCAGATGGCTCAGGAATTGCTTGATCTCTCGCGCATTGAATCGGGTCAGGTGGAGTTGATCCTCGCGCCGCTTGCGCCGAAGAGCTTGGTCAACTCTGCCGCTGACCGCATGAAAATGCAAGCCGAACGCGCAGGACTAAAGTTATCAATAAAATGTGGTGATGACCTGCCAAATATCCGCGCGGATAAATCACGGTTGGAGCAGGTGCTGGTAAATCTAATTCACAATGCGGTCAAGTTCACAAAGCCGGGGGGAGAAATCACCCTCGCCGCCGAATCAACCATCAGCGGAGTCAGGTTCGCCGTGCGGGATTCGGGAGTTGGGATTCCGTCGGAGAGTCTAACTCGTATCTTTGAAAGATTCTATCGAGTCGACAAATCCCGCACTGGTTCAGGCACGGGGCTTGGACTTTCGATTTCAAAACACATTATCGAAGCGCACGGCGGGAAAATTTGGGCGGAGAGCGATGAAAGGCATGGAAGTGTTTTCTACTTTGTGATTCCGCTGCTCATGTATTAAATAACGTGAATAATGGTTAGCGTTGGTCGGTGCGGGCTAAAGCCCTGCCTCAGTTCATGGAAGCCCCTGCGGGGCTAGTGCCAGCAGTCCGA
>JAIFKY010000030.1 GCA_020049345.1 Anaerolinea sp. | reverse complement strand
TGATGAGGTGATGGGACAGTTGTCATCCGAGTTTGCCATCCCCGTCGAAGATTTGCGCGGAAGTAAACTGCAACTCAGTCAACCCGCCGAAGCAGGCTGGCATTTCTATGCCGATGATAAAGATTCAAAAACCGCTGCATCGCTGGTATCCGCATGGGCTGAGGCTTTTGTTACCAAAACACAGGCGGAAATAAAAGCGGGCAATATCAACGAGTTTGTCAAATTGGAAGCCACTCAAACCAAGAATCTTTCCAAAGAACGCCGCATTCCACTCAGCGGATATTTGCTCGCGGGGTCAATTGGTTTTCTAACGCTTGCTGTCCTTGCTGTGTTGTTTGTTAAAAAACCCAATCCCGAAGGGATGACAGGATTGTAGAAAATACGCACGAAAGACAAAATCCCGAAGGGATGACACGGTACTTGGAAAATCATGACACCCCTTCGGGGTTATCCGACCTGTTTTTCAAACATCTATAATCATTCCACTCCGAAGGAGTGGTTTTGTAAAAAACATGAAAAATTCAGCGCTCTTTTTGGTAAAAGATTTTCAAAGACTTTCCCGCATCCTTTGGGGTGCGACTTTGCTTGCTTTGCCTGTGACCAGTTTTCGCTGGTTCCCATTTGTCGGCGAAGGCACATTTGTCCGCCCGCTGGCGTTGTATCCGCTGGCGTTGTTGATTCCGCTGTTGTTGATTCAATGGCTGCGCGGCAAAACCAAACTCAATTGGGCGGGCGCGTTGATTCCGCTCGGGGCGTTGGTCTTGTTCATTTTCGCAGTGACCAGTTTTGGGACGTTGATTGATCCGATTCCCCTGCGCGGACAAACTTATTCGGGACGTTCCATCCGCGCGCTGGTGACTCTTTTCATAGGCATCGCCTTCTTTGTCTCCGCCGTGTGGATGAACAAAGACGAAGACGATTTTCGTTTCACCGTCCGCTGGCTGTTGGCAGGCTTGTGCCTTGACCTTGCCTGGAGCGGACTGCAAGCTGTCACTTTTTACACGGGCTTGCTCAACAAGGCAATGGTCACGCATTGGCAACTCGCGTTTTCCATGCGCGAACTTGTCCGCACGAATCGCATCTCTGGGTTGGCGTATGAACCCGCCTGGCTTGCGGGGCAACTCGCCACGACCTTCATTCCGTTTTTATTCGCCGCCGTGCTGACCAATTTCCGCATCTCGCGTTTCAAGTGGCTGGAGCCTGTTTTGCTGGCATTGTCTTTGCTTGTCGTTTTAGCAACCTACTCACGCGGCGGATTGCTCACCGTTGTTGCGGCGGCTGGCTTGACCTTTTTATTCTTCGGGCGTGACCTCATCCGCTCCACGTGGACTTGGTTCTTCAGCGGTTTTCGCGGACGCATCTTCGATGTTTTGTTCCGCGTCGGCATGGTCGTTGCCGTGCTGGGCGTGTTCGCGGGCGCGTTCTTTTTTCTCAGCCAGAAAAATTTCTTCCGCCGTTTATGGGAAACAGACGCGCAAACTTTGAGCGAATACATGGTGGATATCAACGCGGGCGCGCGCGGAGCATACTCCGCCGGTGCGTTGGCGGCCTTCGAGGAATATCCGCTGACGGGTGTGGGGCTTGGCGCGAGCGGATTTTACATCTATCAAAACCTGCCCGATTGGGCGCTGACCACCGTGCCTGAAATTGCAAAACAAATGAATCCTGAAAACCGTTTGTATCCCAACCCAAAAAATTTGTACGTGCGCCTGCTGGCTGAGACGGGATTATTCGGTTTCTTTTTGTTCCTGGCTTTTCAGTTCCATATTCTTGGGGATATGTTAAACTTGCTCCGCCGCGAAGAACCTTGGGCGCGTTTTGCCGCTGTCGCCGGGGTGTTTGCGTGGCTGGCAATCGCATTTTATAATTTCACACAAGATTCACTGACAACACCAAACATCTGGCTTGTTTCAGGCATATTGGTTGGGCTTGCTGCAAAATCTTTCACAACATCTTCTGCAACGTCGGGAGACGTTGCACTCCAAAATAAATAAGGAAATCACATGATCGTTCTTTCTGTTGGTATGCCCCGCGCGGGTTCAGGCTGGCACTACAATCTCATCCACGACTTGATGGAAACAACGGGTTGCGCCGATGCGCGCGACATCCGCGAGCGGTACCGTTTGCAGAAAATTCTCACCGAAGTCAACTGCAATATTGGCGTGCTTTCCGCAAGGCGATTGGGATTGGTGATGCTCCCCGGACTGCTGAATACATTCGTCATCAAAGCCCACGCGGGACCGTCAACCACCTCGCGCCTTTTCTCGTCCCTGGGCTGGTTGCGCGTCACATACATTTACCGCGACCCGAGAGATGCCATGCTTTCGGCGTATGACTTCGGTCAACGCGCACTTACCAAAGGACGTCCCAACGCGTTTTCGCATCTCTCCGATTTCGACAAGAGCGTGGATTTTATGATGGAATATGTCCATATTTGGGAAAAATGGATGAAAGAAAAAAATGTGCTGATCGCACGTTACGAAGACCTGCTCACGAACTACGACGTAGAGTCTGCCAAGTTGGTGGATTATCTCAAAGTAAACCGAACCAATCCCAAAGTCCAGGCAGTGATCGAAAAATATCGCCCCGACGCCGCCGAAGGTCAACAGGGTCTGCATTTCTTCAAAGGCAAGATCGGGCGTTTCCGTGAATCCTACACTGAAGACCAGAAAGCGGTTTTAAAGGCGAAATTAGGCGCATATTTAACTCGCATGGGCTACGACGAATAAGGTGTAATCTGTTTGTAAGTTGTGTGAGTTGCCGTCTCTAAAAAATTTCGTTATGATAGGGAAATTATGCTGCGTAAATACGACACACCCTATATGGCTGACTGGTTTGCCATTTCGCTAAGATGGATTATGTTGGTCGGCTTGATTGTCTCGCTTGGGCTTGGGGACAAGTTGGAATTTGCCATATCCTGGCCGTTGGGATTTTTGATACTGTGGAACCTTGCAATGACGGCGATGGCGGGCTTAAATGTGCGCATGACCTACCATCGTCCCATCAGCATATTGGCTGATCTGGTTTTGACGGGGGCATTTTTTTGGATACAGGGCGGTCTGCGCGGACCGGCTGTTTGGACTGGGTTACTGCCGATCTTAACAGGCTCTATTTATTTTGAATTGCCGGGGGCAATGATCGCTTCGTTGGCTTTCTCAGTTTTGATGATTTTTACAGGCGCTCAATCAAATGGCGATTTGCCGCTTGCCTTGACCATTTCCATTACGATGGTTGTGTTGAGTGTTGTATTTGGGTTGCTTGGACGCCGTATGATTGCTCACATGCGAAAAAATCGCGCATTGTGGCAGGATACGGAGGAAAAGAAGGCCGCCATGCAGACCGAACGTATGCGCGCCATTTATGAGTTGACCACAACCCTTTCTTCCACGTTGAGTTATAAACGCGTGCTTGAATCAGCGTTGAACATGAGCGCGGCGGCCTTGAATCCAGACCCCGAGCAACTGCTCAACGATCCTCTGACGGGCGCGGTCATGTTGTTTAATGGCGGCAAATTGCGAATTGGCTCTGCGCGGCGTTTTACCAACGCAGACATGCGCGCAACATTTGACGCCGCAGAAGGCGTGCTCAAAAAGACGCTTGACGAAGGTGACCCAATTTTCTTCAAAGACGTTGGTTCAGACCCTGAACTTGGGTGTGTGGTTGGGCTGAGAAATTGCACAAGCGGATATTGCTTCCCGCTCCGCAGCGGGTTCAATGTGTATGGGGTGTTGTTGTTCGCCCACCCCAACCCTGAATATTTCACCCCAGACCGCCGCAACCTGCTGGACATTATTGGACGTCAGGCAGTGATTGCGATCCAAAATGCGCGGTTGTATCAGGACCTTGTCGAAGAAAAAGAACGCATGGTGGAAATTCACGAAGAAGCGCGCAAAAAACTGGCGCGTGATCTGCACGACGGTCCCACGCAATCTGTGGCGGCAATGGCAATGCGCCTCAATATTACGCGGCGCATGTTGGTGAAAGATGTGAAAGGCGCCACTGAAGAAATTGTAAAACTGGAAGAACTGGCGCACCGCACCACCAAGGAAATTCGCCACATGCTCTTCACCCTGCGCCCGCTGATCCTTGAATCACAGGGACTTCTCGCCGCTGTGCAAGCCATGTCAGATAAAATGATGGAAACGTACAGCCAAAAAGTTACCCTTAACATTGAAGAGCGGGTGACTACCCAACTGGAAATGGGCAAGCAGGGCGTCATTTTCTACATCATTGAAGAAGCGGTAAACAACGCCCGCAAACACGCCGCCGCTCCCGTCATTGCCGTGAATTTACGGCTGGTCGAAACCGGCATTGCCTTGCTGGAAATTATAGATAACGGTCTGGGCTTTGATGTAAAAGCCATGTCAGAATCATACGATAAACGCGCAAACAGCAGTCTCGGCATGGTCAATTTACGCGAACGCTCTGAACTTGTAAATGGACTGCTTCAGATCGACTCGGCGGTGGGCAAGGGTACAAAAGTGCAGGTTTACATTCCCCTCACTGAAGACGCCGCCGACCGGCTTCATCACCCCCGTTAATAAAAATGCCAACCACAACTGAATTATATTATTTTGCCCACGAGGCAGAAGAACAAATCAATAACCGCCCGCCCATCATCCTTATTCATGGCGCGGGCGGCACGCATTTATCCTGGCCTCCGCAAATCCGCCGTCTGGCGGATGAAAAAATTTACGCGCTTGACCTGCCCGGTCATGGAAAATCTGCGGGCGCAGGCAAGCAATCAGTTGATGAATATGCCGAAGACGTACTCACATTCATGCAGGAATTAAAGATCAACGCGGCCGTCTTCGTGGGACATTCCATGGGCAGCGCGGTTGCGCTTACCCTTGCGTTGAAATACCCCAAACAGGTGTTGGGTTTGGGCTTGCTTGGTTCCGGCGCAAAGTTGCGCGTCGCGCCCATTCTTTTGGAGACCGTGGGAAATTCAAACACGTTTGAATCCGCTGTGGACATGATCAACGAGAAGTGTTTTGGATCGGAATCTGCCCCCAACTTAGTTGAACTTTCACGCCGAACCATGCTGGAGATTCGTCCGCCGGTTTTGCTTGGCGACTTTATGGCTTGCAACGAATTTGACGCAACCAGTCAGTTGGAAAAAATAAACATCCCCACCCTTATTATTTGCGGCGCAGAAGACAAAATGACGCCTGTAAAATTTTCAGAGTCATTGCGCGATGGCATTGCCAACTCACAATTGCATATTTTGGAAAATGCCGGTCACATGGTCATGCTCGAACAGACCGATGCCGTTGCAGAGTTGTTAAAACAATTTATTGATGGAATTCCGTTTAAAGTGAAAAAGCCGAGGAAGAAACGAATCAAACCTGTTGAGGTGGTTGATCCTGTTTCGTTGGCATGATTCACCCGATGGAAATTTTCTTCAAAATAGGAATTGCATTCATTACCGCTTTTGCCCGATGGCTGAGGCGGTTTTTTTCGTCCATTTCCAACTCTGCCATTGTTTTGTTCAATTCAGGAAGTAAAAAGATGGGATCGTAACCAAAGCCGCCTGTGCCGCGTTCTTCGGGAATGATCTCGCCGTAGCAGTTGCCATCCACGATTTGGACATCTTCTTCGGGAATTGCAATCGCAATCGTGGCGTGGAAGTGCGCTGTCCACGGGCGTGGTTTGTCCTTGAGATTCTCAACCATGTAGGCGCGGCGGTCGGCATCACTTGCGCCGGGCTTGGGGTGGTAGCGGGCGGAATATAAACCGGGCGCACCGTCGAGGGCATCCACTTCGAGTCCGGAGTCGTCGGCAAGTGATATTAATCCGCTGGCTTGGGCAAAGGCGATGGCTTTCTTGGCTGCGTTTTCGGAATAGGTCGCGCCGTCTTCTTCCACTTCAAGGTTAAGGTTGATCTCGGCTGGCGTGACAAGTTCAAAGCCAGTATCTTTGAGAAGGTCTTGCAGTTCCTTCACTTTGCCTTTGTTATTGGTTGCGATCAGAAGTTTGTTTGTTATCATTTCTTGTCTCTCATTTCTTCCATTGCCCATTTCACATGTTCGCGGACAAGGGGTTCGTCGTCTTGTGCGGCTTGTTCGAGCAGGGACTGGTGGTCTTCGTTTCTGTTGTTTCCAATTGCAACTGCGAGGTTGCGTAAATATCCACGCCGTTTGGCGCGTTTGATGGGACTTTTCTTGAAGCGTTGATTAAACTCAACGGATGACAGGATCAGGTCTGAGGTTTCGCCTTGTGCGAGCGGCTCAAAGGCGGAATCGGATGGGGCTGAGAATCGATTCCACGGGCAGACCATCTGGCAGATGTCGCATCCAAAAATCCAATTCCCCATGTGGGCGCGCAGTTCTTCGGGAATTTGATCCTTGTTTTCGATGGTGAGGTACGAGATGCAGCGGCGGGCGTCGAGTGTGTGGTCGGGGAGGATGGCTTGCGTGGGGCAGGCGCTGATACAGCGGGTGCAGGTTCCGCAATGGTCGGTGATGAGGGCGTCGTCGGGTTCGAGTTCGATGCCGAGCAGAATTTCAGCCAAAAAAAATGTGGAGCCTGCTTTGGGGTTGATCAGCATGGAGTTTTTGCCGATCCAGCCGAGACCCGCGCGTTGGGCGAGTTCGCGTTCGAGGATGGGTCCCGTGTCGGTGTAATATCGGTTGGGGATTTCATGCCCGACTTGCTCTTTGATGAATTCGACAATTTGTTTTAAGCGCGGCGGGACGATGTCGTGGTAGTCGTCGCCAAGAGCGTAAGAGGCGATGCGAAAGGTCGAAGGGCGAAGGTCGAAAGTCAAAGGCTGGTAGGGCAGCGCCAAAACAAGGATGGATTTACATTCGGGGAGGATTTGTTTGGGGTCGGCGCGGCGGGTGCGGCTACGTTCTTCGGCAAGATAATTCATCGCGCCGTGCTTGCCGTCTGCGATCCAGTTTTCAAAAGCGGAATAATGTGCTGGCGGCTGACAAGAAGTAACGCCAGCCAGGACGAATCCCAGCTGGCGCGTTTTGTCTTTGATGGCTTGTTTGAGATTAGTCAACTTTTATTTGACGACGATTTTTACAAAGATGGCCTTGCCGAATGGAACTCCGAGAGCGTTTGCCATTTGCCAGGCGCTGGTGTATTCGCCAACTGCGGCGGGCGCTTTGAAGTTGACAGAGACGTCAACTTCCTGTCCGACCTCAACCAAAGTGGCAAGCGGTACAGGTTCACCGGTCATCTTGTCGGCGTAACCGGCATAGATCAATCCGTAGCCGGCGCCCCAGGCGCAAATGCCGGTATTTTTGATCTTCCAGGTTTTGACGAAATCCTGTCCGGGGGTCATTTGTGCGCCGTCGAGAATGGTGACGTCTACGGTGGCGGGGTCAAATGAGAAGTTGTCGCATAATTCGCCGGGGGTGCCAAGCGCGATTTGCGTTGGGTCTGTGGCAAATGCCGGAGTTGGGGTTTCTGTTGGCGTCGGTTCTGGGGTTGCTGTTTCTGTGGGGGGCAATGGCGTTGGAGTGAAGGCTGCGGCGGTCAGTGTAAATTCAGCAACGACGGTATATGCTGCCGATGTGCGAACGGCAAGCACATCGGGGGTGGGCACAATGGGTGTGGCGGGAGCGCAGGCGGCAAGTAGTAAAGTTGCCATGACTGCAAATGTGATGAATTTTAGTTTCATTGATCCTCTCTTGATTTATTATCTGTCAGTAGTCAATTCAAGCCTTGTCGGTTTAATCGTCAGAGGTTGCTTTTTCGATCACATATTTAACGAATACCAGAGAGCCAAAGTAATTGCCTCCGTCGTCTCGTAATTTCCAACTTCCTATGTGTTCTCCGGGGATATGGCTGGCTTTTAATTTTATGGTAAAGGTTATGCTTTTTCCTGGCGGGGTAAAGTCAATTGCTTTTCGCAGGAGGATATCGTAGCCTTGGAAATCAGGCGATGAAAACCCGGGTTGAAACACGAAGGCATAGCCTTCATCCCATGTGCAGGAGCCTGTGTTCAAGAAAGCAAAGTTTTTTTCGTACCAACGACTTGCCGCGATGACCTCTCCATCATACGGTCTGCTTTCGGCTGTCAGTACACCGTCGTTACAGCCGTTCTTTGTGGTAATTGTAGGCACAACGCCTGCCACGGTCGGCACGGACGGCAATGCCAGCGGAGTTAATCCAGCCAGCGGTGTGTTGAAAGGAAAAGGCGTGTCAACGGCAGCGCCGCCGCCTACGACCGCGAAGGTGGGAGGAGCCGAGAGCGTGACCGTTGGCGCCATTGTGTTGGTGGGCATGGGTGTTGGGGAACTGGCAAGCGCAACCTGAGTTAAAACCTGGTTAAAGGCCTGTGTTTGGATGGAACCGACGTCCATCGTGGGCGCAGGTGTGGCGCCCAAATTGCACGAACTTAAAATGATGGCCAACATTGTGTAGACTACCAGCCATTGTAATTTGCGAAATTTCATATTTATGAACCTCCAAAAATGGTGACTTGTTACTTACTCAGTCCTTTATTTTCTTTTTTCAAGCGCTGACCTGACAGGGTTTAATTTAGGCTCTTGATCTGAGTAATTCTATTAACTTTATTATAACGCACCTACGGCACGGGGGTATTGGTCGCTGTTGGGGTGGGTGTGGGGGTGGCGGTGGGCGTAAAAGTAGGCGTAAAAGTAAATGTGGGGGTTGGCGTTGATGTGGGCGTTGGGCTGGCGGGCGCAGTTCCCTGGCGAAGAATATGCGGATTGAGCCAGAGGGCGTTATCGCCTTTTTGCGCGCCATTTGCGTCCACCACCAGGATAAATTTCAACGTTTCACCGGCCAGCGCGCTTAAATCCAGGTCAACGGAATAATAGTTGCCTTCATATATTTCATGCCAGCTTGACAGCGTCTTGACTTGCCCGTTATTCTTGTAATCGAGTCGAAAGACCACATCACATTTTTTTGAGTCGTACTGGCAATTCACAATTGCGCGGAAGCGGTCGCCTGACTGAATTGTGATGGCCGGGTATTGTCCGCTGATCGCGCCGTTGCGCGAACCCTGCGGCACGGTGAGCAAGCCAGGCTGGTTTTCTGTCACGCCGTTTTCCATGATGGGTGCATTTAATTTTATAACAAAACCATTTGCGTCGCCGCCCGTCCCCGGACAGGGAAGCGGACCATTGTTGTTTTCCCAGTTTGCGGCGCAGTAGTTTTCTGCGAAATTGTATGCGACGTAGGACTCGCCGAGCACCTTCACATCCACCCAAAAGGCGGTGTCAGCCTGCGCGCCGAACCCAAACAACACGCCAGACGCATTCCGCAATTTCCAGTAGCCGCGATAATTCCCCTCCTTGCCGGGCGCGCTCAGTGTGACGGGTATTTCAATGCTTTCGCCAGGGTTGACATTTTTGCTGAGCGCAACGGCTGAAGGTCCGCTCATGAGATCTCCGCTGGTAAAAACGAGCGCGTAAGATGGAGTCCACGAACAGGTTCCGATGTTTTTGATGCGCCAGATTTTGACAAAATTATGATTGCGCGTGACGAAAGCGCCATCGGGATAAGTTACATCGCCGAGGAAATCTATCGCATCACATCTGGAAACCGGGGCTGGTGTCTGCGAAATGGGCATGGTCGTCGCTGAGGGTTCCAGTCCGCTGGCGGTTGGCACGGGCAAACCTGGGGTGACGGTAAAGCCTGTTGGTGTGCCACCCGCTTCCAGCGTTAGGGCTGAGGCGGTGTAGATTCCATTTAAGGTGGCAAATGTATCGGGTGTCACTGAACTCGCTGACATGTTACAAGCCAGTTGTGTGATCGTTATTAATACAACAAACAGCGCGATTGGGGATTTTTTTGTGGACATGGTCTTCTCCGGAGTGTAGTTTTCCAAAGATTAAAGACGAATTGGATGTGTAAATGGTTCCATCAAAAAGAAGCCGGTTTTCGCCGGCTTCTTTTTGATATTAAAACCGCAGAGTATTTAACCTCCGCAGGTCTTGGTAAATTCAACTTGGGGATATTGTTTGGCTACAGGATATACAGTTACAAATGCCATCCAGCGTGTGCCTGTGTTGGTTGCAATGTGAAGTTTCCATTCATGTGACAGGGTTGTGGTGGTAGCCGATTCTATTTTTATTGTTTTTTGGCTTGAATTATTTCCATCGCTCTGCGCCCAATAATAGGTCAATTCCACCGGACCGCTGGTTTTGATGGTTGCGTACACAATGTAATTAATATTCGCCGGACAGCCTGTAGGCGGGTCTTGTACCAGTTTATAGTCAACGCCTGTGACGGCATAATTGGGCGTGGATGAGGACGAGACTGCAATCTCTGCGTAGAACGGTGTGTTGTACTGTCCCACGCCAAATTTTATGTTGTCAGGTGTTTGGAGCATCCATTTGGATGTGTAGGTTGCTGCGTCTGTTGGCGCAGTCATTAAGAGTGAAATGGGCAGTGTTTGATCGGGCGCTACAATTTGGGGCAGGTTGTACACATACGAGCCGCCCAACAGGTTGCCATCCCAAAAGACGATCTTGTAGGTGGTATCCCAGACACAGGTACTTGTATTTTTGATTTCCCAGGTTTTTGTAAATTTCTCTCCAGGTTTGAAGATGGTGCCGTCTGGAATGGTTTCACTAATCAGGCTGGCGCTGGCGCATTGCGATTTTGGTGTGTTGGCTGGCAGGGTGGGAGAGGCAATTGACGCAAGCGGTGTGAGCGTTGGTGAGAACAGCAATGGCGTTTGAGTGCTGACAGGTATTGGCATTGCAGGCGTGGATGTGCTTGCAATTGCATTTTGGGCGGCAACGGTTTCTGCCACGGCTGTTTGAATGGTGTTCAATTCCTGTGTGGCTTGCGCTGCGTTGTTCGCTCCGCAGGCTGTGATGAGCAAAGATGACGTTACGATTGTGGATAAGAGGGTGTATTTTATTGTTTTAAACATTTTTTCCTTTCTTCATGTGACGATTATTATACTGTTAAACAGAAACGCCCGGTTTCCCGGGCGTTCTGATTTATGATTGAAAACTGATTATGGGCAAATGAAAGACGCGCGTCCAAACTGTTGATTATTTGGAGTGTCAATGTAAATATCAAACCAGTTTGTGCCGGTGGCTGTTGTAACCCACGAAATGCTGGTTGATTGAGTGCCTGCTGCGGCGAAATTGAGCGCGGGCGGAACAGGCGGTGTTGCCCCATCGCTTCTGATCCAGTGGAATGTGACTGCTCCGGGTCCGTTGGTTGTGATGTTGGCTGTGGCTGTAAAGCCTGTGCCTCCGCAACCGCCGATATTTGTAAAGGTAACGCTGGTCACAGCAAAGATTGGAGCGGATGTATTTGTAGCGGTTGCTGTGGCTGCGACGGTGGATGTGACCGCATTTTGTACTTTAATATCCACATAAAAGGATTTGCCCTGATAGCCGTTGACAATTGGCACGAGCACGCTGCCATTCGTGTTGATGCGCCAATAACTGCGATACGTTCCCGCGCCGGCTGGCGCAGTCAGGTTGACTTCAAGATCGACTTCCTGTCCCGGATTGAGCGTGCTGATTGCTTTTGATGCGGGTCCGCCCATTGCGTCGCCGCTGTCAAATACCAGTGAAAAGCCTGTCCAGGCGCATGATCCAATATTCTTCACGCGCCATTTTTTTGTGAACGCCTGGTTGGGAGTCATGATTGTGCCGTCGGGAACTGTTACGTCTGTGACGAATTGCGCCACATTGCAATTGGATGTTGCGGTGGCGGCCGGTGTATTGCTTGAAATGGGCAGGGGAATTGGCGTCAGCGTTGCGGGCATGGGCAACGGTGTGAAACTCGGCGTAGCCCCGCTTACAGCGGGCGTGGCGCTTAGCAAGACTTCCAATGTTTGCGCGGCAAGGGTGCTGGCTGCTTCTTCAACAG
>JAIFKY010000003.1 GCA_020049345.1 Anaerolinea sp. | reverse complement strand
AGCCTACCGCGTTTGGTAAGGCGATAGACTTCGGAAGTCTTTTTTTCAAGCAGCCCCAGGTGGATTAACTCTTCGACTTCCTTTCCAAAAACATCCAACAATCCAACCCCAAACCTCTCCCTGAAATCTGATTCGGCGACCCCAATTTGGGTCAGCCGCAAATTGTTGATCATGTAGTCGGAGATGTCATCCTGCAAAGTTTGCCTATGCTGGTTCACAACCGCTGGCGACAACGGAAACTCGTAACTCGTCACTCGTAACTCGTTACTCATTCTCTCAATATAAGTTTTGATTCGGAGTGCATTGGAATAACGGTATCCATTGGCATATCCATGCGCGCCTGCGCCGAAGGCAAGGTAGGGGAGGGAGTGCCAGTATTGGAGGTTGTGGCGGCAAACAAAGGATGAAGGATGAATTATGAAGGATGAATTTTTTGCAGGAATTTCATCCTTTATCCTTCCTCCTTCATCCTTGTTCTTCTTCGCCCAATTTGAAATTTCATAATGCACGTACCCATTTGCCTCTAAAAATTCCTCGGCAAATTCGTACATGTCAGCGGCGAGATCGGAGTCGGGGATGGGGAGCAAGCCTTTGGATGACCATTTTCCAAACGGCGTGCCGTGTTCGAGGGTGAGGGCGTAGGCGGAGATGTGTTCGGGGTGCAGGTCAATGACGCGGGAGAGGGTGGTTTTCCACGATGTAAGTGTTTGTTCAGGCAAACCGTAGATCACGTCAAGGTTCAGGTTGTCAATGCCTGCTTTTCTGGCGGTGGATACGGCTTCGATGACTGTGAAAAAATCATGGATGCGCTCCAACATCCGCAGTTCTTCGGTATTGGCTGATTGCACGCCAAAACTAATGCGGTTGATGCCAGATGCACGGATTGCGTTTAATTTTTCGGGTGAGATGGTGCCCGGGTTGGCTTCGATGCTGATCTCCGCGTCAGCGGTCAAGGCAAAGGCGGCGCGCAATGCCCGTAGTACAGAATCAAATTGAGGCGCGGAAAGAAGTGAGGGAGTCCCGCCGCCAAAGAAAATCGTGTGAACATCGATTCGCTGATTCGCCGATTCGCCGACTTGTTCTATCTCCCGAATCAAAGCATCCACGTAATCGGGTATCAAACTTTCCTGACCCGCGTAAGTATTGAAGTCGCAGTAGGCGCAGCGGTGTTTGCAGAACGGGATGTGGAGATAGACCGAGGTGTGTGGCATGTTATTGGACGAAGATTCGATAAGCCCAAGGCTGGAGTTCGAGTTGTGTCGCGGCGGATAATTCTGCGGACTGTCCGCTCATGTACTCGGTGTATTTGCCGTGGAACAGGCTTTCTTCAAAAGTCACAGCTTGCGGTTCGGCAGAAAAATTGAAGACGGCAAATACCTTATCCTTTTCATTCTGGCGCACAAAACTGAATACTTTTAGAGGCGCGTTGTTTGGCACGTGAATCATCCTTGCGCCCCACTTGGCATTCCACAACGCCGTGTTTTTCTTTTTGAGCGCGAATAGTTTTTTGTAGAGCGCGCCAATCGGATGTTCCTTCCACTCGATTGGGTCTTTTTCGAAGAAGGATAGGCGTTTCGGTTCGCCCGCTTCCTGGCTGTTGTAGAGCAGCGGCATTCCCTCGCTGACGACTGAGAGCGCAATGACGGCTTCGGTGGCGTCACCAAATTGCTCATATTGAGTCCCCTCCCAGGAATTTTTATCGTGATTGCTGACAAAGAGCATCCGCATGATATCGAAGGGATAGGCTTTCTCATTCCACGAATAATAAATGAACAGGTGGCTGACATCCCCTTTACCGTTGGCAATGCTCAACATCGTGTCGTACCAACTCCAGGCGTAGGTCATGTCGAAGGCTTCGGCGTGCAGGTCGCGGGCTTCCCATTCCGCCAACATGAAGACCGGCTTGATGGCGTCCAATTCCTTGCGGAGCGTGTTCCAAAAATCGGTTGGGACGAAGCCAGCCACATCGCAGCGGAATCCGTCCAAGCCTGCTTCGACGACCCAGAATTTCATCGCCGCTGAGATATACTCGCGGACTTCCACTTTTGAATAATCGAGATCAATGATGTCCGACCAGTCCCACCAGGGAGTTGGGTGGAAGTCGCCTTTCCAATTGCGCGAAAACCAATCGGGGTGTTCACCGGCGAGGACGCTGTCCCAGGCGGTGTGGTTGGGGACAAAATCCAAAATGACGCGCATCCCAAGATCGTGCGCGGCTTGAACAAAATGTTTCAGGTCGTCAAAATTTCCAAATTCAGGGTTCACGCTGTAATAATCTTTGACCGCATACGGACTTCCGAGCGTGCCTTTGCGATTTTTTTGTCCGATCTCGTGAATGGGCATGAGCCAGAGAATATCCCCGCCTAAATCTTTTAGGCGGGGCAGGTGAGATTCAGCGGCTTTGAACGTTCCTTCTTTTGTAAATTGGCGGGTATTGATTTGGTAGATGACGGCGTTTTTGCTCCATTCTGGATGGGCAAGTTTTACAAGCGGGGTGGGTGTATGAACTGATGGCATTTGTAAGAATTCCTTTATTTTTTTAATCATTATAAAGGAATATTCCCGAAGGCTTGAAATTAATGTAGGTCACGCTGCAAGCGTGACCTACGAAAATATGGACCTCCCGTTTCTGGCGGGATGATTGCTTACTCAAAAGAACTTTTGCCGCGGATTTCGCTGATTTTCACAGATTATGTAAAGAAAAATTCGCGCGAATCCGCGCAATCCGCGGCTATGGTTTTGTTTTCCCGTTAAAAACGGTAGAGCCGAAAATATTTATTTTCATAATTTGAGGATAAAAAAACTCCCTGCAAAACAGGGAGTAAATGGTCGTTGCGGTTTGTTACGCTTCCGCCAGCAAAAGCGCGTATGAGCCTTCGCGCTCTTCGTAGGTTTCCCTTGCCCTTTGCACGGCTTCTGAATTTTTCTCAGCCCATGTGCCCAGCATGGAAATTGGTTCCATTAATTCCCTGCCAATCGGCGTCAAGGTATATTCCACCATCGGTGGAAGGACGGGGTAGACCTTGCGGTTGATGATCCCATTTTGTTCGAGTTTGCGTAACGTCTGCGCCAGCATTTTTTTGGAGATGCCGCCGATCTCGCGCAACATGCGGTTGTGACGGTTGATTCCGCGCGCGATGGAAACGAGCACCAACGTCGCCCATTTATCGGCGATGATCTCAAGGGTCTGGCGCGAGGGGCACATTTCATTCAACACATTGGGTGGATATTTCGTTTGCATGGTTACCTTTGGGTTACCTGGTTACTAAAAAGTGCGTTCTATGAAGAAGACGCGATTACGAATAAGATGGATTATATCTGATAACTCGATGTCATTGCGAGGCGGCGCTCTTCCGCCGCGGCAATCCCCTTGCAACATGAGACTGCTTCGCGTGAAGCGCTCGCAGTGACATTCGGACTGGAGTTGAAATTATGCACATGCGCGTGGTATCCATGAAAATCAAACCTGAACTGGTGGATGGATTCAAGTCCGCTTCGGGGGCGGGGATCGAGAAATTGCTCAGTGAGCCGGGAGTGGTCAGCACGGCGTTGTTACAGCAGGTGGAAAGCCCGACTCACTTTTTCTTCATCGAAGCCTATGCCAGCCGCGAGGCATACGATGAACATTTGAAATCCGAATGCTATTTGGGGTGGCAGAAGGAAGTTGCGAAACTGCTCGATGAAGCGGCTGAGTCGGTGGAATACGCTCCGATCTATCCGCCAGAAAATGCCTGGGTGGATGAACCAACTCAAAGCGAAGATGGAGTCGCGCGCCGCGCCTGATGGGTGGCTGAATCTAATTAAGTAGTGAATCCTGATCGAGCGGTGTTGTCTCATTAACAAGAGCGGCGCGCTTCATCATCAAAAATCAAAACAGGAGAAAATAAAATGGAACAAAAAGAAGTTGCGTTGAGTGTCTCGAAAGCCATCCTCAATGGAGAATGGGATAAGTTGAATGGGATTTTGTCCGATGATTTCACGTACACCGGCGATGGAATGCATTTCAACAAACAACAATACGTGGAATTTATGAAAGGCATGAAAGCCGCTTTCAGCAACATGAACATGGAATTCACGCATGTACTCAGCGAAGGCGATATGGTCAGCATTCGCTTCGTGACCACCGCCAAGCACACCGGCAATTTCATGGGCGCGGCGGCGACCAACCACAACCTTGAGATCGGCGGAATTTTCATGCGCAAGATTCAAGGCGATAAAGTTGTGCAGGAATGGCAGACGACCGACCTGCTCGGTACGATGAGCCAGATGGGATTCGGCACGCTGTTGGGCTATGCCATTTTTGGTGTGCTGTTCAAGAAGAAATAAAAACGTAACTCTAGTTGACAGTCACTCGCTTCGCGAAAGTGACTGTCAACTTTGGATAATTTTTATGAAACTTCCATCCACCAATCGCATCGAGGCATTCAGCGACGCGCTGGGCTGCTCCATTTTTTAGGCTTAATGATCTTCAATTCGCGTTATAATCACGCCTTGGAGTAAACAAATGCCAGCCATATTTCCCTTTACAGCTATTGTTGGACAGGAGCGCATGAAACGCGCTCTCATTTTGAATGCCGTTGATACCCGTATCGGCGGCGTGTTGATTCGCGGCGAGCGCGGCACGGCAAAATCCACGGCCGCGCGTTCATTAGCCGCGTTGTTGCCGCATGTCAAAATTGTGCAGGACTGCCGCTTTGGTTGCGATCCCGATAAGCCTGGTACTTGGTGTACCGAATGTAAGGAACGCGGCGGCGCAAGTAAAAAACTTCCCACCGCAGAACGCGCCACGCCATTTATTAATCTTCCTGTGTCTGCCACTGAAGATCGCGTGGTTGGCACACTCGACATCGAGAAAGCCATTCAAAAAGGCGAGCGCCATTTTGAGCCTGGCGTGCTTGCCAGCGCCAATCGCGGATTGCTTTACATTGATGAAGTGAATTTGCTCGACGACCACGTGGTTGACATCCTGTTGGATTCTGCGGCGATGGGCGTAAATACGGTTGAGCGCGAAGGCATTTCCTTTGCCCACCCGGCACGCTTTATCCTCGTCGGGACGATGAATCCCGAAGAAGGCGACCTCCGCCCGCAATTGCTGGATCGCTTCGCACTCTCGGTGGATATTGTCGGCATCCGCGAGGCGCGGGAGCGCGTGACCATCATGGAGCGTAATCTTTCCTACGAGAAAGACGCAGAAGCCTTCCGCATGATATGGCTTCCCAAAGAAAATGAACTTTCGGAAAAAATTGCGCGTGGCCGCGAACTGGTGGATAAGGTGACGCATACCAGCCGCGACCTGCTCTCCATCGCCGCGCTGACCTCATCACTCAATGTGGATGGTCACCGCGCAGATTTGGTCATTCTCAAAGCCGCTCGCGCCGAAGCTGCCTTCGAAGGCCGCACCAAAATCAACGACCACGACATTGCGCTCGCCGCAGAGTTGGCGCTTCCGCACCGCATCAAACGCACGCCCTTCCAGCAAGCCGAGATGTCTGCCGAACAGTTGCAGGAACGAATTGAGCAGTTGGCCGGACAGTCTCAGCCGAGTGAATCGGATGATGAATCTGAAAGCAAGCAGGATGGCGAGGGCGAGGAAAAAAAAACTTAAAACTTGAAGACGAGCAGCAGGAAGGTCCGCAGCAGGGCAACCCTGAACCCATGCAGCAGCAGGAAGTGTTTGCAAGTTCAAATGCAAACTGGTGGGACGGCGGACAAAAGGTAAAGGCAGGCGAGACCTTCCAGCCTCGTAAACTCAACACCCCTCTCGATAAATTAACCCGCCAAAAGGCAGGTCGGCGTTCGCTGACCAAAACGGAGCGCAAGCACGGCCGCTATATCAAGTCGCGTCCTGCGGGCGATAACCTGACGGATATTGCCTTTGATGCCACTTTCCGCGCGGCCGCGCCTTTTCAAAAACAGCGCACGGAAGAACGCAAGAAAATGGCATTCTCAATCAAGCGCAGTGACTTGCAGCGCAAGATCCGCGTTAAGCGTGTGGCAAATTTAGTTTTATTCCTTGTGGATGCTTCATGGTCAATGGCGGTTGCCGAGCGGATGAATGCGACGAAAGGCGCGATTCTCTCGCTGTTGACAGATGCCTACCAAAGGCGCGACCGCGTTGGGCTGATCGTCTTTCAGAAAGATCGTGCCACGCTGGTACTTTCCCCCACCAATTCAGTTCAACTCGCACAACGCGCTCTGATGGATATTCCCGTCGGCGGAAAAACCCCGCTTTCAGCCGGATTATTCATGGCGCATGATGTGTTGACGCACGAGAAACACATCCACCCTGATGTGGAGCCGCTTCTGATTGTGCTGACCGATGGCGCAGGCAACGTATCCATTGGAACTTTGCCGCCGCAAGAGGAAGGGTTCAAGTTTGCCGAAATGATCGCGCACGAAAAGACGCGCTCGGTGGTAATTAATATGGAACATGCCGCCTTTGATCAGGGTTTGGCGCAGCAACTGGCCGATCATCTTGAAGCGCCGTGCTACTCGCTAAGTGATTTGAAGGCTGAGAGTTTATATAATACGGTAAGAGATGAAATGGCGAAACCGATGAAGAAGTAATAAGTAAAAAGGCATGGGATTTCCTAAAGAAATCCCATGCCTTTTTATGATCGCTTAATTCAAAATATCTCGAACTTTGGTAATTGACTGGCTTGTTAGCGGAACTTCGGGGTATCTCTGCCGCTGGCAGGAAGCACACGCGGGCGGCGCGGCAGTCCACACCGCTGGCAGGTCATTGTTTTGATGGATATGGTGTAGTCACGCGGACACTGACAGAACTTTGAATCGTCAATTACAGGCGTGGTTGGGCGGCTTTCAACCCATAACCCTGACGCGCCCTTCTCTTGTTTCTTTTGGCATTTTTGACACCAACGATTTTTATCGTCATTGGTATAAGCCCATTTGTGAAAACCTAATTTGCACGAATTCATATTACCTTTCCTTTCTTTTTTCTTTATCTTTTACGATTCTTATTTTCCATACCGTTTTCGAATTTCAGGCAAAAAGTAATCATCGAAGAAGCGATCCACGTCATAATCAGGTTTCCAAGCCCAATCAGCGCGGGCAAGGGAGTCATCCACATCTTCGGGCCATGAATCTACAATGCCCTGCCTGCGCGGATTTGGATCGAAGGTGATTTTCGCTTCGGGGAAAGCCTTCAATGCGCGCTGGCGAAATTCCTCTGCGGTAATGGCAAAGGCGGCGATATTATACACATTATTTGAAAGTTTTTCGCGCGGCACATCCATCATCATTAACAGGGATTTGATTGCGTCCGGCATGGCCATGAAGGAAATTTTGGTATCTTCGCGCACGAAGCACGAATACGGTTTATCCTGCGCCGCCGCGTGTAACATCTCAGGTCCATAGTCGCTTGTGCCGCCGCTGGGCAGGGTAAAGGCGCTGATCAGCCCGGGGAAACGGATTGCCCTAAAGTCTGGCATGGTCGGTGGGTTTGCATCCAAATGTTTTTGCCCCAGATATTTCCCGTAATACATCCCAAGTTTTTCACAATATAATTTATTGCATCCGTACATGGTGTGCGGCGTATTCCAATCTGCTTCCTTCACTACACCTGCATTTTTTTTAACCTTCAGGCTTGACATGCCATACACCGCAATCGAACTGGGAAATAAAAATTTGACAGCCTTGTTATATTTTTCAGCGCGGTACGCCGCCAGCATCAACAACTGCATGGTGCCTTCCACGTTGATGCGATGCGCCTCCTCTGTTGCCACCTCAGCCTTGGAAGAAAGCGATGCCGCGAGATGGAAGATAATGTCGAAGTCATAATCGTAGAACGTTTTGATCTTGTAAACTAAATCCCCTTGCACATGTTCAGCCGAAAGGCTTTTGATCGAATCAGGCAGCGGCATAAAATCGGCAGTCACAATTCGATACCCGCCGCGCTTGGCCAATTCCTGAACCAACGCCTGCCCAATTTCACCGCACGCGCCTGTCACAAGCACTTGCTTCTCGCTCATGTTCGCTCCTTATATGCTAGAATGAAGTTCACATAATTTTACGACACAATCCATGAAACATCACCACCAAACACATAACCTGTTTTTACTTTTTATCCACCTGATTCTACTTGTAGGGTTTGGAACTTCCTGTTCTGTTTTGGATGAGTTGCAAGTAACCTCCACGCCAGTCCTTTTGACTGAAACCCCGCAACCCACCCCGACCATTGTCTGGTTTCCCGCTTCGGCAACTCCTACGCTGGGAGTTTTAGCCACCCAAAAACCACCTACGCCAGAGATGCGCCCCGGCATTGGCTCAACAACCCTAACCGACGACTTCTCCAGAAAATCCCTTTGGGATACCGCCACCGCCGACCAGGCCAGCGCAGATATTAACAGCAATCGCCTGATCCTCTCTGTGCAAAGCAAGGTTTACATTATTAGTCTGCGGCATGATCTCGCGGTGGATGATTATTATGCCGAAATTACCGCCCGCCCCGATTTATGTCGCGGCGACGATAGTTACGGATTGCTGATCCGCGCCAATGCTGTGGCGTACTATCGTTTTTCCCTGACATGCAGCGGCAATGTCTTTGCGGAACGAATCAGCGTTGGCACGCGCGAATTGTTGCAGGAACCCCTTCCCAGTGGCGATGTGCCGCGCGGTGCGCCGGGCGAAGTCCGCATTGGCGTGTGGGCTGTCGGCTCGGAACTGCGGTTATTCCTGAACGGGCGTTATCAATTCGGAATTAGCAATACAAATTATCCAAATGGGACGATTGGGGTCTTTGTCAACTCAGCAGGTGAGACACCCGCCATCGTTTCATTCTCCCGCCTCACTTTACAAAAAGTGGATTACGCACTCCCCACAATGACTCCAAAACCATAAAACGCGCTGCGATAAATCGCGGCGCTCATTTACGAAGCCCTTCGGGCTGAATTCTATTTATTTCATGGATTCAACGATCTCTTTCGCCAGCATGGATAAATCCCTGTCGGCGCGGTTGGATATGATTTCTTGCAATGCAGGGATTGCGCGTTGATCTCGTAATTCGCCTAACGCCAGCATGGTTTGTTTTTGAACATCCCTTGCAGGGTCGCCCAACATTTCAATCAACAGGGGAATAACCCGCGCATCTTGAATTTTACTTAGCGCAGTCACTGAGTTTTCGCGTATTTCCGCTTCGGGGTGGTTTAAGGCTTCGATAAAAATATCCACTGCGGGCGCGCCAAATTTGGCAAGCGCTTCGGCGGCGGCTTTTCCAACTTCGTTATGCAGGTCATATAAGGTCATGCCCAATTCTTCAATGGCGCGCGCATCGCCCAGCCGGCCTAGCAAAATTGCGGCATACCTGCGGACTGTGCCTTCCTTATCGCCGAGGGCTTCGATTAATGGGTCAACAACTGCGAGCCCCATTTTTTCAATGGCGGTTAATAGGTCGGCGGCGGCTTGTTCGCGTTCAAACCACCAGGATGAATCGCGCAAGGCTTCCATCAAAAATGGGATTGCGGCCGGGTGTTCTGTCTCGCCCAATGCGCGCGCCGCAGATTGACGCACTTCGATCATGGGATCGTCAAGCAAAACGTTGGTGATGTCGTCAAATGTGGAAGGGTCGCGGAATTTGGCTATGGCAACACATGCCGCGCTGCGGACTTCGCCTTCGGTATCTTTGAGCAGGGGCAAAAGGAAGGGAATCACGCTTGCGTCGCCAATATTCCCCAGCGCCAGTGTTGCCCGCGAGCGGACGGTAAAGTATTCGCCTCTCAACGCATCCAGTAATGCAGGGATGGCTGATCTGTCTTTGCTTAGTTCAAAGACTTCAACAATGCGCACGCGCACCACAGGATGCGCGGTGGCAAGCGCCTTGGTGAGCGCCGGGGTTGCCGAGGATATTCGGGCGAGGATATGCTGGTAGTACAGGATCAGGTTCGGGTCTTGCGCCTGAAGCGCGTCAATCAACTGTGGCGCTGATTCAGCGCCCAATTTGATCAATTCTTTTGCTGCGCTGTCGCGTTTGGTCGCGTCCGAAAGTTGGGCAATCAGCCTTTTTACTTCACCTTGAGGTCCGCCTGTGAGCCAGTTCATAATTCTATTTTACACCCGACACAAGAGTTGTTCGGGTTTGCATCAAATCATTTTTTATGATAAATTAGATAAATATTATCTACAATAAACGTGTTTTCGGAGTGGTAAAAGAAATGAAGAAAGAACAACAGCTCGATTTGTATTATCAAATGGTCTTGATCCGCCGCCTGGAAGAACGCGGCGCGGAACTGTATCAGGCGGGCAAGATCGGCGGTTTCATGCACCTGTACATTGGGCAGGAAGCCGTTTCGACGGGGTTGATCGCGGCGCGTGAAGATCGCGACCGTGTGATTACGGCCTACCGCGATCATGGCGTGGCGTTGAACTGCGGCATCTCAGCCAACGAAGTGATGGCGGAGTTGCTCGGCAAGGCAACGGGCATGTCGAAGGGCAAGGGCGGCTCGATGCACATGGCGGATGTTTCCAAAAATATGTGGGGCGGACATGCCATTGTCGGCGGTCACCTGCCCATTGCTTCGGGCTTTGCCATTGGCGACCAGTATGCAGGCAATGACAATATCACCATTTGCATGTTTGGCGACGGCGCGACCAACATTGGATATTTCCACGAGGCTTTGAATATTTCAAAAATTTGGGGATTGCGCGTGCTGTGGGTTTGCGAAAATAATCAATATGGCATGGGCACCGCAGTGGATCGCGCTTCGGCTGTAACTGAGATTCGTCAGAAGGCGGAAGGCTACGGCATGAAGAACGGTCAAGTGGACGGCATGGATGTGACCAAGGTTTACGATGCCGCGAAAGAAGCCTTGAAGTTCGTGCGCGAAAATGCACAGCCATATTTGCTCGAAATTGACACCTACCGTTTCCGCGGACATTCGATGGGCGACCCGGAACGGTATCGCAAGGCTGAAGAAGTGAAGCGCTGGCAGGAGAACGACCCGATTGGTATTTTCAACAAGCAACTGCTTGAGAACAAGGTTGCCACAACCAAAGTTTTGGATGAAATCGAAGCGCGCGCAGAAGAGGAAGTTGCAAAAGCGGTTGAGTTCGCCGAGGCAAGTCCCGAACCTGCGATGGCAGAATTGTTTTCGGATATTTTTGTAGATTAGACGACGGACGGTGGACAGTAGACCACGGTCAACGGTCTATCGTCTATGGTCGTCCGAGTAACACGAGGACCCACATGGCAAAAATTACAATGCGCGAGGCGATCTCGCAGGCACTTATGGAAGAAATGGACCGCGACCCCGCTGTTTTTATCATGGGCGAAGAGGTCGGCGTTTGGGGCGGCACCTATGCAGTGACCAAAGGCTTTTACGATAAATACGGCGCAATGCGCGTCAAAGATACGCCCATCGCGGAAAATGCAATCATCGGCGGCGCGATTGGCGCGGCAATGGTAGGGCAGCGTCCCGTTGCAGAATTGATGACCATCAACTTTGGTTTCTCGGCGATGGATTACATCATCAATCAGGCGCCCAAACTGCATTACATGTTTGGCGGACAGTTCAAAGTTCCGCTGGTGATTCGGGCTGTCGGCGGCGGCGGTCGGCAACTCGGGGCGACACATTCGCAGACTCCCGATGTCATCTTCGCCCATTTCCCAGGCTTGAAAGTCGTCAGCCCCGGAACGCCGGAAGATGCCAAAGGATTGCTCAAATCCGCCATTCGGTCGGATGATCCCGTTTTGTTCCTTGAGCACGCCACCATGTATCAAGTCCGCGGTGAAGTGCCTGAGGGCGAGTACACCATCCCGATTGGAAAATCCAAAGTACAGCGCGCCGGCAAAGATGTCACCATCGTCACATACTGCAAAGGTCTTGAGCTTTCGATGAAAGCCGCCGATGAACTGGCGAAGCAAGGCATCGAAGTGGAAGTCGTTGACCTGCGTACCCTGCGCCCGCTCGACATGGAACCGATCATCGAGTCGTTCAAGAAAACCAACCGCGCGGTGGTCGTCGAAGAAGGCTGGAAGTCCTACG
>JAIFKY010000273.1 GCA_020049345.1 Anaerolinea sp. | reverse complement strand
AAGTAAAAATGACAAAGTTAACTCGCTCGTTCATTCTATCTGTAATAGTCGCGTCGATCATGGCGTCCTGTTCTTTCTCCACAAGCCAGCCTGATCAAATTGTACTGGCAACCCCCGCCCTTGCAGCAACCATAATCGAACTCACGGTGCAGGCTGATACCACAGTCCCATTTAACACAGTCGGGCAGTCTATCAAATATACCTATAATGTCAAAAACGCAGGTGCGGCCTCGGTGGCGGGCCCCGTCGCTGTCACAGGTGCAACCTGCCCTGAACTCAATACCATCGGCAACCTGGATGCTGTTTTTGATGTGAATGAAATACTAGCCTGTGCATCCTCGTACACCATCACACAAGCGGATCTGGATAAAGGCTCGGTAACGTCCATCGCAACCGCAACAGTAAGCGGGATTAACTCGAACCCAGTCACTACCGCGGTTCCCACACTGCAACCTGTGGTATTGAAGTTAACCAAAACCGCCAACCCTGTGAATTATGATCAAGTTGGACAAACGGTTACTTACACCTATGTCATCACCAACAGCGGCGCCGCCACGCTGGGACCCGCTCAATTTACTGTGACAGATACTGGAATCAGCGCCCCCATCAATTGCGGCGACGCGGCTGCAAGCCTCGCCTCAAACGCAACCGTAATCTGTTCCGCCACCTATACAGTTACCCAGGCTGACATGGATGCCGGAACCGTCACAACCAACGCAACCGCATCAGGCGGCGGCGTCGCACCATCACAACCAGCAAGCGCCACACTCACGAAAGGCGCGGTCGTCCAATCCAACCCAAACCTGACAGCCGCTTCAACAATAAAACATCAAGTGGTTGAAGGTGAATGGCTGTGGCAAATAGCCCGTTGTTATGGCGCCGATCCCAACAAGGTGATTCAAGCAAACCCGCAACTCCCCTACCCTGGGCAAATTTCACCAAACACAACAGTCACTGTGCCAAACATTGGCAGTTCTGGAAAAATTTACGGTCCGCCCTGTGTGGGAAATCATACAGTTCAAACAGGAGATACCTGGAGTTCCATCGCGCTGAAATACAACGCAGACGCTACCGTCCTACAAATGGTCAACTCAAACACCCTGACAGTCGGAAAGGTGATCAAAGTGCCGCTTAATTCTGCGGGCATATTAACTTCCACCGGCATTACAGGCACCTGTGTTGATCTAATGCGCAGCCTCAAGTTTGCCGGCGTGACAAACACAACACACTTCAACATTTGCGGCACAGTGGACGCATCTGGAAATATGAAGATAGGAACCATCAAAGTCTATCAACGCCCAGAAGACGTCGTGGGCGGCTTGACACAGGACATCGCCGTATTAGTTGAAACATCAACCGCAGTGAATGATGCAAACAGCTTGATTGTCGCAGACATGAATTATGACGGCAACGACGACTTCCGTATCGTAAAACTCCTGTCAGCAGGTCCCAACATCCCTTATCTATATTACATCTACGACCCCGCCACCAAGACATTTGTTTACAGCAAAGCCTATGAAAATATCACATCGCCAGAATTTCCAGGCAACTCCGAGATCCGCTCAAAGTGGCGCGAGAGCGCTTCAAAATCTGGATTTGATACATACACCGTTGTCAACAATACTCCCTCATTAACCAAACGCGAAACATGGGAAGCCATTGACGCAACTCAGGCAAAGCATCAAGTTATCGTATTCAACGCAGACGGAACAAATCAAGTTACCGTTGATGAAATCATCCCGTTGCCCATTCCATAAATTCAAAAAACTTAAAAGCCAATGACAAGCCCCCGTTTTTTAATCTTTTACCTTAAAGTAAAAAACGGGGGAGTTAACTTCTTTCGCAAAAGCCATGCGTAACTGCTGTGTTATAGGGTTGCCAACTTGGCGTTTCACTTGTATAATCCAACTTACATTTCAGTTAATTGGAGTCACCCGTGATGGATGAAAATGAAGCCCTAAGTGGGCAAGGGGCAAACGCCCAGGGAGAACACCCTAACAATCAAACAATGGAGTCACTGCTCGAATCAGAATCCATGAGTGTGGAATTGCCTCAAGTTGGCGAGATCCGCAAAGGCACCATTGCAAGCATCGGCGCAAATCAGATTCTCATTAGTGTTGGCGCAAAATCTGAAGGCGTTGTTGCAGGACGCGAGTTGGAACAACTCACCCCAGAAGAACGCGCAGAGCTTCAGGTTGGACAGGAAGTAAACGTCTTCGTCCTTAACCCTGAAGATCAAAATGGCAACGTTGTGTTGTCCTTCAAACGCGCTCAGGAAGAGATGTCCTGGGAAAACGTTGAGAAAATGATCACCGATGAAACCGTGATCGACACAAAGATCATTGGCTTCAACAAAGGTGGTTTGATTGTGGCGGTGGGCAACCTCCGTGGTTTTGTTCCATCCTCTCAAATCAGTTCGTCACGCCGCGCCCAATCTTCCGGCGACACACCCGAACAACGCTGGCAAAAGATGGTTGGTCAGGCAATTTCCGTCCGCATCATTGAAGTGGATCGTGAACGCCGCCGCCTTATTCTTTCTGAACGCTCCACAAACACCGAATCTCGCTCTTCCATGAAAGACCGCGTCATCAGCGAATTGGAAGAAGGCAAAATCTACACCGGCAAAGTTACCAGCCTTGCAGATTTCGGCGCATTCGTCAACATCAACGGCGCAGACGGTCTTGTTCACCTTTCTGAACTTTCATGGGAACGCCTCACACATCCCAAGGAACTTCTTGAAGTCGGACAGGAAGTCAAAGTCAAAGTTATCAACGTTGACCGCGAAAAGAAACGCATTGGGCTTTCCATGCGCGCCCTACAGGATGATCCTTGGAAGAATCGCGTTGAGAAATACAGCGTCGGACAACTTGTCGAAGGCACAATTACCCGCCTGACAAAATTCGGCGCATTCGCCCGACTTGAAGGCGATATCGAAGGTCTCATCCACATCTCCGAATTAAGCGAGAACCGCGTTGAGCACCCGAAGGAAGTTCTCAAAGAAGGCGAAACCAAGACCCTGCGCGTCATCCGCATTGACGGCGAACAGCACCGCGTTGGACTCAGCCTTCGCAAAGTAGACTCAGCCGCCTTTGCCGATAAAGACTTCAAAATGCTCACCCAGGAATTCCAAGAGCAAGACGAAGAAAATCCATCGGCAGAAGAAGCCAAACCAGACGCCGACGGCGAAACCAAATCAGAATAAAATAAACCAGAGCGCACCGAAAGGTGCGCTCTTCAATAATCCCTATGCCTCTCATTGTTGACGCTCACGCAGATATTGCTTATAACATGTTGAAATACGGGCGAGACTATACGCGCTCTGTAGAAGAAACACGGCGCCTTGAAGTTGGCACAGACACCGTATTGGATAATGAAGATGCACTTCTCGGTTGGAGCGACTATCAGCGCGGACAGGTGGCGGTTATATTTTCCACCATCTACTCCACCCCCGCGCGCTGGCATACAGGGGTAAATCACAAACAAGTCTACAAAACCTTTGACGAAGCCTACCAGCAATATCATGATCAATTATTAACCTACCACCGGATGACCGATTCTACGCCGGACAAATTTCGACTCATCGCCTCAGTCCGCGACCTGAACCTGATCCTCGACCACTGGCAGAATCAACCCCCTGAACATGGTCACCCCATAGGCATGGTCGTCCTCATGGAAGGCGCCGAATGTATTCGCAGTCTCTCCGAATTGGAAGAATGGCACGAACTTGGCGTGCGGTTGATCGGACCCGCCTGGGTGGGCACACGTTATTGCGGCGGCTGGCGAGAACCCGGTCCCCTCACAAACGACGGGCGGAAACTGCTCTCAGCCATGGCAGATTATAATTTCACCCTCGATCTCAGTCACATGGACGAACAATCTGCATTGGAAGCGCTCGATATTTATCGCGGACCCATTGTTGGTACGCATGGCAATTGTCTTTCGCTCATGCCCAACTCAAACACGAATCGCCATTTTTCTGATCGCATCCTTGAAGGGATCATTGAACGCGATGGAGTGGTGGGAGTGGCACCCTATAATTCATACTTAAAATCAGGCTGGTTGGTTGGACAAAACAAACGAGAGGAAGTCCCTCTCCGCTACGTTGCCGACCACCTTGACCACATCTGCCAGATTGCCGGAGATGCGCTTCACGCAGGCATTGGATCAGATTTCGACGGCGGCTTTGGGCTGCAATCTGTCCCGCCTGAAATTGACACGATCGCCGACTTGCAAAAATTAGTCGCCTTATTACAAGCGCGCGGTTATTCTGAAATGGATGTTGCAAATATTCTTGGCGGCAATTGGATTACACGCTTAAAAAGAGATTTACCGGCATGAACACAAACCAACCCCAAGACAAGCCTGATTCCACTTATGAGCAATCAACCTCCGGCACAGATGACCCGTTTACACCGCGAATCTATGTCAGTATTTCTGTCACCCTCATTGGGCTGCTAATCTTTGTCATCGGCGCCAAACCCAACTGGTTTGGATGGGATCGCAGCGCTGTTGTCGGTTTTGTGCAGATCGCAGTATTTCTAGCGGGACTTGCCATCATTTGTTTGGGCGGGTATATTGGATTGCTGACCTTATGGTGGGGGAAAGAACGCACCATCGTTTCAGACATTGGCACAAAACTGGTTGGCACCGGATATGTAATTTCAGTATTTGCCGGACTGGCGGATATTTTTGGAATGGGATCGCAGTCGTTTCCACAAGTCCCCTATTTTGGTCCATGGCAGGCTTCGGGAGTATTAATTGGGCAAGGCATTATTGTGTTGGGCTTTCTACTATTCATCCCCTTTTATCCGCGCAAAACTTTACACAAGCAGGATTCTTAATTAACCCAAGATAGCCCTTATTTTGTCTGTTCCAGTATTTTGTATATATAGTATGATTGCAGAAAACGGACGTTACCTACACCTTTCATATCCAAAACCAAATATTGCAGACATGAATTAAGCAGGAGACACTATGACAACGAAAAAATGGGTGAACCGCTTTACGCCATTATTAAAGCCAAATTCAAATATGGATGAAACACCTTTGACTTTGCGCATCAAAATAATGGATTTGTTTGAGCGCACAATTGTGGAAGTAACAGGTCAAAAGAAGGCGCCTTACGAAGAAGTACGCTACGTCACCGAAAGCAATGTGTTTACCGGCTGGGTGCATGAAGGCGACCTTGAAGATTACATAGAAAACTACGCCCGTGACTGTGTTGTGATCTATAACCAGACCCCCGTCCCCAATGACTTTGAACAGTATTTTATTTTCAACGGCATCAAGCAGGTCAATGGTTGCGGTGAATTATGCGTGGCATTTGTCCTTGGCATTTCACTGCAAGAATTGCTTGAGAACTGGCAGGTAAAACTTCCTATTTTTTGGAAACGCATCTTTGGCGGCGGCAGGGCGCGCGGCACAGGATCAGGCGAATTAAGCGAAATGTTCGATATATTTGCCCAGGAGAGCAGTCAATTAACAACGGCAATTTATGAGCCACACATCAAACGCAGCCGCTACACCATAAAAGGTATGCAGCGCCTGCTTGAAACCGGTTCGGTCATTGCCAGCGTAAATATTGACGGCGGCACCGGCTTGTTACGCGGAAGCGGAGTTTTGCACTGGGTTGTCGTAACAAAAGTTATAGCCGAGCGCAACGGACTCGGGTTCGTTGAACTTTACAACCCAGCCATGAACAGAATTGAATACTATTCATGGCTTGAGTTTATTAACTCAGCCCGCCAGCCATACGGCGTGTATGTGCCAGATCCCTAAAAACAGTAAATTCTTAATCAAAAAGTGGCTACCCCAAAAAGGATAGCCACTTTTTTTATTAAACTTATCTTGTAGTGATTAAAAGAAATCTATAAACCGGCTGCTTTCTTCAAAATCTCAGCCTTGTCGGTCTTTTCCCATGGGAATTCAATATCATCACGACCAAAGTGACCGTATGCCGCAGTCTTGCGGTAGATCGGGCGGCGCAGATCAAGATCATGGATGATTGCACCCGGGCGCAGGTCAAAGTATTCGCTAACGAGCGCGGAGATTTTTTCATCCGCAATCTTGGCGGTGCCGAATGTTTCCACATTTACTGAAAGCGGATGCGCTACGCCAATTGCATAAGCAACCTGCACTTCCACACGGTCAGCCAAACCAGCGGCGACAATGTTCTTAGCCACATAACGAGCCGCGTATGCCGCGGAGCGATCGACTTTTGTGGGGTCTTTTCCTGAGAACGCGCCACCGCCATGACGACCCATGCCGCCATAGGTATCTACAATAATTTTGCGTCCGGTTACACCGGCATCACCCATTGGTCCGCCAATGACAAAACGACCGGTGGGATTCACAAACACCTTGAGGTTTTTATCAACCAAGGCTTCTGGCAATGTGGGGTAGATGATATGCTCACTGATAAGTTCCATAATCTCAGATTGCGAGATTTCAGGCGCGTGCTGGGTGGAAATAAGCACGGTATCAATTCGCTTTGGCTTGCCTTGTGAATATTCAACTGTTACCTGGCTCTTGCCATCAGGACGAAGCCAGGGGAGTGTGCCATCTTTGCGGAGTTCGCTCAGGCGGCGGGACAATTTATGCGCCATGTAAATTGGCATCGGCATCAAAGTGGATGTTTCGTTACAGGCAAAACCGAACATCATACCCTGATCGCCCGCGCCGACATGCTCAATGCCCACATCCTTCATTTCGCCGCTCTTATCTTCCATTGCATGATCTACGCCCAACGCAATATCTGCGCTTTGGCTGGCGACGGCTGAAAGCACGGCGCATGTATTACCATCGAAACCTTTATCGCTGCTGTCGTAGCCGATTTCATTTACAACTTTACGCACCAGTTCATCAAAGTTTACATAAGCATTGGTTGTAATTTCGCCCAATAAAGCCACGAAACCAGTCTTGATGGCAGTTTCGCACGCTACGCGGGATGTGGGATCCTGTTCGAGACAGGCATCCAAAACCGCGTCTGAGATCTGATCACACATTTTGTCAGGGTGTCCCTCAGTCACCGATTCTGATGTAAACATCAGGCTGGGTGAGGACATAAAAGTATTGCTCATTTTGTTTCTCCTTAAGAAAATAGTATTGCCCTTTCAGCGTGAAAGGGCAATTATGCGTAATGCTTATCTACCCTCTCATCTCCCAGAATTCTATCTGTCGGATTTGGCACCGTGGGTTAGTTTTGTAGTTGAGTGGTTTCGTAGTCTTTCGACTACCCAACTATCTAACTAAAATCGGTTGTCGAGGCATCGCAGGGCCGTTCCCTCCGCCTCTCTGGATAAGAGCGCCGTATTCGGGCTATTCAATTGTTTTGCGATAATACCATAGGGTTGTTATTGAGTAAAGATAAATATTCGAAAAAGAAGCGGGGCGAGGAAATGTGCCGCCTCATCTATAACTCAGACAAGCTGAAAGAGATTTCACCACGGAGCGCACAGAGTCCACTGAGAAAATCATTTAAAAACCTCCGTGCGCTCTGAGTTCTCTGTGATAAAGATTGTCTTGCTTTTCGCGCAGCGGCAAGGATTTACCTTCCAAGTTCTTAAGAGACTGTTTATAAGCCCGCTTTTTGACCACAAAGTCTCAAAGACTCGAAGGGAAAACTTTGTGGCTTTGTGTCTTTGTGACTTCGTGGTGAAGTTATTAAACAGTCTCTAACTGTGAGTTGATCCTGGTTAATTGTCATTCGCGCATCTAAATCCGATCTTGACCGAACTGCGCCCATAATAGGCTTCTTCGTTTGGCAGTTTCGTTGGGTCAGGTCCCACTTCATAGCCGCGATTTGAAACGCGCAGGTTGAAAAGATCATCTTGAAATGATCCGCCGCGAATGACGCGAAAATGATTAAGCCTGCCAGTTTCTGGCCCCGTTGGATTTACTGACGGGGATTCTTCATAATATTGGTGGTTGTAGAAATCAGCCACCCACTCCCAGACGTTGCCGCCCATATCCAAAACGCCAAATGGACTTGCGCCCGCTGCGTACGATCCCACTCGGGTGACATCGCCAACGATATTATTTGAGTTTGAGTTTTGTTCATTGGGCGGCTCATTGCCCCACGGATAATTACGCATGTCATTGCCGCGCGCGGCGCGTTCCCATTCTGCTTCGGTGGGGAGCCTGCGTTCAGCCCATTGACAATAGATATCGGCATCGTACCATGTGATCTGTATTACGGGATAATCTTTGAATTCCGGGTTGCCAAAGTAATTCCCCTGATTATCTGAGTTGAGTTTTACGGGCGGGCGGCATAGCCCCGCCTGCACACACAGGCTATACATGCCGTTGGTCACTTCCACTTGATCCATCCAAAACGTATCAAGGGTGACATCATGCGCGGGGAGTTCATCGTTCTCCATCAAAATATCCAGCCCGCCCATTTTGGTAGTTCCAGCAGGGATAAAAAGTTGGGTCATGCCGTCTTTGGGCGAAATTTTCACAGTATCAGGCGTGGATGTTGGCTCAGGTGTGGATGTCGCCTCTGGCGTGGATGTGATTGAGGTCTCTGAGGTTTGTGTTTCGGGGGCAGGTGTCGAAGTGGGTGGGAGAGGTGTGGCAGCACTCTGGCAAGCCGCAAGGATAAAAAGGGTAAGAAGGAAAGGGATAATTTTTTTCATTGAGTTGTATTTTGTAGGTCGGGCTTTCAGCCCGATATTTTTTTAAAACATCAGTATTGGCGGGTTGAAAACCCGCCCTACTGAACCAGAAGCATTGCCTTTTTTGCCTGATCTTCATAAAAGTTGGGATTGACTTTATCGGCTTTTTGCCAGGCTTTGAGGGCGCCGTTGTAATCGCCATTGCGATATAAGCCGAAGCCATACCACAACCAGGCTTCTTCGGACATTTCTGTGATGCCTCTGGCGTAGTCGGTTAGCACGAGCAGGTCGTCATTGCGGTTGGCGTGGAAGTAGGCTAGGAATGGACCAAATTGATAGCGGAACATGCGCAGGGGAAGTCCGATTTCGCGCGCTTTGTCGTAGGCGAGCGCGGCTTCTTCGTAGCGGTCAAAATAGACGAGGTTGCTGCCGAGGTTGAACCAGGCGAATGCGTCGGTGGGGTTTTGGGCGGAATCTGCCTGGGATGAGTCCAATGCTGTTTGCCGATTCAGGCTTGGGTCCCAGTTTGAGGCGAGCAGGGTTTTCATCTCCTCTTCAAATTGGGGGAAGTACATCACGATGTATAAATTATTGAAGGGCTTCCATTCTTTCTCTAGTTGGGAGTAGGGCAGTGATAAATTTGCGCCGTGGTAGGAATCTTGAATGGTGAAGGCTTGCGCGCTGTCGTCGTAGCCGGTGAGCAAAACGTAGTGCGCGGCCCACAGGTCGTCGGTGGGACCGAGCGCGTCGTTGGGATCAAGCGAGGTGACGCTTTCGATCATGACGGGGTAGTTTGCAGCGATGAGTCGTTTGAGAATTTCAAGGTTGCCGCCGACGCGGTATTCCATGTTGAGCCAACCAGCCTGCGTGCGGACAAAGTAGCGTAATTCTTCGGGGTTGACGTTGCGATCCTGCAAAATAGGTTTGACGACGTTGGCAATATCGCTTTGACTGCCTTCCCAGCCGTAGATGTGCAAAGCCATTGAGAGTGTTGCGGGGCCGCAGTTATTGGGGGTTTGCTGTTCAAATGGCGGCGATGCGATGGATGCCTGCGACGGCAGTGGCGCGAAGGTTGCAGTGGGCGTGACGGTCGGCGTGAGTTCGATCACAACTGGCGCGGATGTGGCTGTTGCGACGGCTGTTGGGGTGGCGGGTTGCGCTGTGACAGGCAATGCCGTTGGTACGGGACCGACAGGGTTGATCACGTTTTTTGCGTAGATGGTGAATTTTTCGACGCGCCACGATACGGCAGATTTGACATATGGGATTTGGTAGATCAAAACGGCAAGCAGGAGCAACCCCGCCAGCCCGATTAGGATGTATTTTATTCGTTTGGACATAAACGTGAGTTTACCATGCGTTTATGAATGGTTATTAAGCCGAATCGTAAAACTCTAAACCTGCGCGTCTTTAGACCTTTAGCGTAAAGGGCATGGATTGATAAAGGAATGCTATGGCATGGCTTTTGCACAATTGACTTTCCCCTGCCTCGGAATTAACAATTGCACGTTCACATCTGATAAGGTGCGTTTCACTTCATAAAAACATAACAGGGGATTCGCCACCCATTTCACCCAGGCGTTATTTTCCTCGCCAAATTGATATTCACTTCCCTTTTGCAGGGCAGTTAATGGTTGGGTAATAATAAGCGCAAATTGTTTTTCGTCCAAATCTTTATAGAACGCATTGAAATACAACATATTGGATCTTAATGCCTGTTCGATTAACACTTTTTTGTCGTACTGGGGAATGAGTGGAATATCCTGAACGTAGCCAAAAGTCAACAACTGCCTTTGATCCATAAAAAGCACGTCGCCGCTTTCCCTAGCGGAAATTGCTTCCGTCTGAATCACGGACAGGGAATTTCGAATCGCCTCTGCTGAAGGATACATATCCAGGGAGCGTTCAGTGGGAGCGTCTGTGAGCGTCATCAACCAGGATGTTTGATCGCCAAAGTTGTAAGAGCGTAATTCCTGCAATGGACCTACAGCGGGAATTGCAATTAACAGCACGACAGCGGCTCTGACCCATAACGGATCGAAGCGGGTGTTTTGAATCCAGTTGATTCCCATCTGGTGGCAGGCAAGCGCCGCTGCGAGGAAAACGCCGATCAGAAACATGTCCATGTTGTGCAGGTCGCCGCCGCCGCCAATTTTTGTACTGACAATTAAACCAACCGCCAAAAAGGCAAGCAAGGGCAGGATAATCACCCATTTTTGCCAGATGTTTATTTGCCATTTTCCTGATCTAACCTGATACAGTAATATGAGAACAAGGGGAAGAACGGCAATTAATAGCCCGATCAAGATGCCGCTTCCATAGGTTTTATTTGGAAGAAGGCGATACCAAAGCAGGGCTTGCTGGGACAGCACGCTCAGAGTCAACCTAAAAATGGAAAATATCCCGTCAGCGTTACCAATCTTGAAATAATATCCGACCCCCAACGTAACAAGCCCACCAACGATGCCGAATATCAACAATGACACCAAAAAGCGGGAGCGTTGATCCAAGCGGAGTTCTTTTTTGCTGTCGGTTAAGCCGTCAAATAATTCGAGCATCATGAACCACATGACGGGCGCAAACACCCATGTAAATCTGGTGATGTATGCGGCGTATGTGGCAAGGATGACAAGCGAAATTGAAAACCAGAGGTCGTTTCTCCATGCCCAAACGACCAAAACGGCGTATAAAACGAGCGTGGCGTTGATGGGTCCTTGTTGCAGGAAAAGATATGCCCATAAAACCGCGACAAGCCAACTTTGTTTTTCGCGAAAAAAAGACTGAAAGGTTGCAAACCCCAAAAGCAGGTACGGCAGGATGGAGATTAGCCCAAGCCAAAGCCTTTCCATTTTGATGGTGAGACCGGGGAACAGAAATGGAAGCCCGCCGACGATTTGCCTGCCAATGTCGAGAAAAACGTCTATTTCCTGTCCACGGGGGAAGTTATATCTCCCGCTTCCAAATAGGATCGAGTAATCCCAAAGACGGTTTCCCTCTGACCAGCCCAGCGAAAATGGATAATCTGTGACGAAGGTCAGGGATGCCAAAATTGAAAAGAGACTGGCTGTGATGACAAGCATGAACAGGAATGAATTCCAATTGACAAGCAGAGCATCGTTCCGCGCAAGCAAAAAAGCCAGCAGAACCAGTTCCAGACTCCACAAGGTCAGCCGCAGGAACAATCCTTGAAATACAACTCCAAAGGGTGTGAATTGAAGGAACCATGCGGGAAAAATAAAAATGAGCGCCGCCAGCGGCCAGCGTTCCCATTTGAGGTTGCGGCGGAAATAAATCAATTGGTTTGTAATTTTTGCGGAAAGTTCATCACGCCAGAAAATCCGCGCAAAGGCGAAAAACAGACTCAGGCACAGGATGCAAAAAACAAGGGCAAGCGCCGCC
>JAIFKY010000114.1 GCA_020049345.1 Anaerolinea sp. | reverse complement strand
CACGCCTTTGATTATGACGCGCTCGTAGGTCGGGTTTCCAACCCGACGAAGAAAATCAAGATCATCACCCGCGCCGCGCAAGATGGCGAGAAACTGACCACGCTTGATGGAGTTGAGCGCAAACTCACCTCCATGAACGTTCTTGTCTGCGACGAAAAAAGCTCGCTGTCCCTTGCAGGCGTGATGGGCGGCTCCGAATCTGAAGTGACTGACAAAACCAAGAACGTCCTGCTCGAAGGCGCGGCGTGGAACTTCATCAACATTCGCCGCACAGCCAAACAGCATAACCTTCCTTCCGAAGCGTCGTTCCGCTTTTCTCGTGGCGTTCATCCCGCAGTTGCAGAAATCGGCGTGAAGCGCGGTTTGCAATACATGGCGGCCTGGGCAAATGGAAACATCGCCCCGGGTCTCGTGGATGAATATCCGCGCAAGCCGAAAGATTCAGTTGTAGATGTGACAACGCAGGACGTAAAACGCCTGCTCGGCATTGACCTCACGCTCGAAGAAATTTCCGCGCTCCTCACTCGTCTTGAATTCAAATGCCAAATAGCCAATCAACAATTACAAGTCACCGCCCCCGATCATCGCATGGACATTGACGAAGGCGTCGTCGGTCTTGCCGATGTGCTCGAAGAAGTTGCGCGTTCCTATGGCTTCGACAAAATTCCAACCACCACCATTGCAGATGCCCTGCCCCCGCAGATTGGCAACCCAATTCATGAATGGGAGGAACACCTGCGCGATTTGCTCGTGGCAATTGGGTTGCAGGAAGTCGTCACCTATCGCATGACCTCGCCTGAACGTGAGTCGCGATTATCTGTAGGGTCAGGTCTAAGACCTGACTCTGCCACCCACGTCCGCATTGCCAACCCCATCGCGCCCGAAAGAAGCGTCCTGCGCCGCAGCCTGCTAACCGCTGTGCTGGAAGTCGCAGAGAAAAACGCCAAAGCAGAATCCCTCGCAATGTTTGAAGTAGGCTCAATCTTTGAACCAGTCAAAAACGACGTCCCCGACGAACCGCGCAGACTTGCCATTGTGATGACGGGCGCCAGAATTGCATCTGCATGGGATGTGAAAGACGCGCCCGCCTTTGACTTCTTCGACATGAAGGGGCGCATCGAACTCCTTTTGGCTGGATTGCGTTTCACAGACATTGTCTACGCTGAGGCAGACGCTTCGACTTCGCTCAGCGCGAATCATTTGCATCCTGGAAAATCTGCCGAAGTGAAAGTGAATGGACAGGTTGTAGGCGTATTTGGTGAACTACACCCGCTGGCAAAGGAAAAATTCCAATTTGGCGACGCCCCCATCATCGTAGCGGAATTTGATCTTGAAAAACTGCGCGCATTGAATCCTGCATACGGCATTAAACCCGTTTCCGAGTTCCCGCCCATGTATGAAGACATTGCCGTCATCCTCGATGAATCAGTCGCCGCATCTACGGTCGAAGCATTGATCAGGCAAACGGGCGGCAAGACCGTCACCGATGTCCGCCTGTTCGATGTCTATCGCGATGAAAAAATCGGGGCTGGCAAAAAATCATTGGCGTACAGCCTCACATATCAAGCCGCAAAAACCATGACCGACGCCGACGCTGCGGCTATCAGGAATAAAATTGTCAAGCGGCTGGAAAACACAGTCGGCGCGAAGTTAAGAAGTTAGTACCAATGGGATGCAGGAAAACTTGCATCCCATTTTTGTTGGCTGTATACTTAAATAAATTTAATAAGGAGAGAATAATATGGATGCAAAAACAAAAGGTATTGTTGCTACAATTGCCGCAGTTGTGTTGTGTGGCTGTCCGGGTTTATTTATGTGCTTTTTTGGAGCCATATCAACATTTGTAAGTTTTGTGCCTGGGGCAGATATTGACGTGGGCGGCAGTAGCGATCCGGCAGCTGCGACCGCCATGGGAATTGGCGCCTTATGCTTGTCTATAATCTTTATTGCTGTTCCCGTAGTCGTTGGTTTTTTCATGCTTCGCAAGAAACCCGAAGTAGTTGTCAGCGACGAACCACTTCCGCCGGCTTCATAGAAATAAAAAAATCCCCCGAATTTCTTCGGGGGATTTTTTATTTCACTACAATTGAAATGCTCATTGGGCAAAATCTTTCCTTGCCCAGGGCAATGATCCATTTGCTTTTGTAAAGTCCCGGATCGGCAGGCGCCTGCATGGGAACTACAAATTCAATGGCTGCCCCCGCTGGAACTGATTGGGAAAAGTCATAGGCGCTTGTCTTGTGTAATTTGTCGCCGCCGGTAAAACGATAGTCGGCGCTGTTTGAGTCCCATGCGTTTGTGCCTGAATTTAAAATTTGCCAGCGCATATCAAAACTTGCTCCCTGCGCAAAGGTTGTATCATCTTCGGGGCTTTGCGAGATGACTTGACACGCATAGGGTCCCTGCGAAGCATCCATGGTCGGCGTGGATGACGGCACCGTGGATGTGGGAATTACAAAAAGAAAAGTGGGTGTGGATGTTGGAACTTCCGTCGGTGTTTTGCTGGCAGTTGGCGTGAGCGTTGACGTTGGCATGAGGACAAAGGTTTGGGTTGCCGCTGCGCCAGCAGTTTGGGCAATAAAAGTATTAACCGAAAGAAGGTCAAAGGTTGGAGGAGGTGCGGGCGTGGCGGTGGCGGCAATAGGGGCGCAGGCAAGCAATAAAGCGAGTACAAGAAATATTGCCAGCATACGATAATTTCGCGTGGACATGGTTCCTCCAAATTCAGCAGTTATTTAACAGTGATTGTAACGTATCCAAAACAAAGTTGTCCCTGCACCATCCAGGTCATGGTTTGGTCGCCGAGTTGCGAAGGCGCCCTGGCGTCAAGCACCACTTCGTGTTGAGCGCCGGGCTTCATGGCAGGAAGTTCGATTAGGGTGGTTGTTGTCATTTTTGCGCCGCCAGAGTATTTTAAGTCATAGCCTGCGTACCAAGCTCTGGCGCCATTATTAACAACGGTCATCTTAATATCAAACTCCTGATCGTGGAGATATTCGGCGTACGCCGTTGGGCGCAGGCGGATGATGTCACAGGAGTAATCAGCCTTGGCTGGGGCTCCACCGCCGCCGCTGCTGGGTTTGTTTGTGGGCGTGGAAATGACAAATGGAGTCAGCGTGGGGATTGTAAAAGGTGTGGCGCTGGGCGTGGCAGTAAATTGCGCTTCGGTGGTCAGCGCAACAGCAGTTCCAATTTGATTTTGCGCTTCGATGGTTTGCGCAACAGCGGTGTTAATTTGTGACTGTGTGTCCAAACTTTGTGTATTCTGTACTTGTGGATTCTGTTGCTCTGACGCGGTGGCGGCGGGCTGACACGCTCCAATGAATAACGCCAACGCCAGCATAATGACAGCCCCTTGAAATATTTTTTTCATTTTTTCTCCTTTGTAAGTAGATTTCGGAAGTCTTTTGAAAGACTCCAAATGGAAAGTTTAATTAACTAATGTTTACGCATTGTCCCGAAGGTTTGAGCGGAAAACGGGCTTGAATTTTGGAAACCTTCGAAATATTCCGCGTAAGGTGACTAATTACGGCAGACTTCCGAAATCTGTTCATACATTTTACTGTTTAATCTGTTTCTCCCGAACCAATGCCGAGCGGCTTCCACTTACTTTCGTCTTTTAAACGATGCTGAACGCCATCGCGGTTGTGTAGTTCGTCGAAACCGTGAGGTTTGATGAACATCTGCTCGCCATCCAATAAACCAGTTAAGCCAGTTTGACCGGGTTCAGGTCTCTTGTTCTGGCAGAACTTGCACGTCTTCGGGTCATGTGACTGGTACTCGGTCGGTTCTTCGTAGGTTGTCACATAGCCTTCGTAATTGCGTACGATCATCTTGTGGTCAGACATGCTCAACATGTAATTGGGCATGACAGGAATCTTACCACCACCGCCGGGCGCATCCACGATGAATTGCGGAACGGCGTAGCCGGAGGTATGTCCGCGCAAACCTTCGATGATCTCAATTCCTTTTGCAACAGGTGTGCGGAAGTGTCCCGCGCCTTCCACCAAGTCACATTGGTACAGGTAATACGGGCGCACGCGGATGCGGGTCAGTTTTTGCACCAGTTCGCGCTGTAAGTGAACACAGTCATTTACGCCCGCCAGCAGAACAGATTGATTGCCCAGAGGAATACCCGCGCGGCTCATTCGGTCACAGGCTTCGGCGAGTTCTGTTGAAATCTCGTTCGGGTGGTTGACGTGGATATTCAACCACAGCGGGTGGAATTTGGCGAGCATATCACACAGTTCCTGCGTGATGCGCATGGGCATAAAGACTGGCACGCGCGAACCAATACGCACAATTTCAATATGCGGTATCTCGCGCAGGCGGGTGAGCAGTTCTTCCAAAATTTTTGGAGCCAGCACAAGCGGATCGCCGCCAGAGAGCAGCACGTCGCGCACTTGCGGTGTGCGTTTGAGATATTCGATCTGCATCTCAAAGTCCTGACGGTTGAAGGTTTGCCCGGGGTCACCGACAATGCGTGAGCGTGTGCAGTAACGACAGTATGAGGCGCACTGGGTCGTTACCAGCATGAGAACTCTGTCAGGATAACGGTGAACCAGCCCGGGGACGGGGGAGTGGCGGTCTTCCGCGAGTGAGTCTTCCATCATTGAGGTGAAGGCGTCCATCTCTTCTGAAACGGGAATAATCTGTTTGCGGACAGGATCGTTCGGGTCATTGGGATCGATCAACGAAATATAATACGGCGTCACATCCACGCGGAACAAATCCTGCTTTTGCAAAGCTCGGCGTTCGCTTTCTGTGAGGCTTAATACTTTTTCAATGTCTTCAGCGCTATTTAGGCGGTGACTTAATTGCCAGCGCCAGTCGTTCCATTTTTCGTCGGGAACATCAGCGTAAATTGGCGCGCGTTTTGAAATAATGGGTGTAGGCATTTTTTCCTCCGAATATTATAGGATCAACAGTTGACAGCGGTATGGGGGCTGTTCAAACGGGGGGTCATGATCTGGACGAAAGAAACCTGCAAACTTTAGAATCATCTTTAACATTGTAAAAGCAAACGGAACGCGGGTCAATATCATTATTTTTTGAGAGTACAATCGGGGCAAAAAGGAGAGTACCTTGCAGATGAGCGAACTCAATGTCATCCATAATGTTGAACAAAAACAATTCGAGGCGCATCTTGATTCATATACAGCCGAATTGAGTTACCGTTTGAATGGCAGTGTCATCATTTTTACGCACACCGGGGTTCCTCCCATGCTGGAAGGGCGGGGAATTGGAAGTTTGCTTGTAAAAACGGGGCTGGAATACGCGAAGGAAAATAACCTGAAAGTACAAAGTTTGTGCTGGTTTGTCAGCGGGTATCTTCAGCGGCATGAGGAATACCAAAATCTTGTTGCATAAAAAATAAGTCATCCTTGCAGATGACTTATTTTTTATGCGTTTGTATTTTTTCGCCGAGTAAATCGAGTACAAATTTCGCCGCCTGCGGGACGGACTCTGCCACGGGCGGGGATAGTATTCTGCTGAAATCACAGGCGCGCTTTGTGGCGATCCCGACTACGGTTACATCGTCGGGCAGTTGCGCGCCCATCGACTTCCCCAACTCAATTGCGGTTTTTAGCGATGTGTTATGCGCGCTGGGAGTGTGAAATGCCGAGTAGTTGGGCAGGTCTCCCAATTTTAGGATTAAGATTGATCCAATCGGTTCCTCCAGCGCGAAAGCGTCAATGAGAATGACGCAGTCATAGCCAATGAGATGTTCCATTAAACTGATGCCGCCCACCGAGAGGCAATTCACTTGTACCGGCAGATCGCTGGGAAGTTGTTTTTTCACTTCCTCGGCAACCTGCCAGCCAACGCCATCATCACCAAGAATGGGGTTGCCTAAACCGATAACCAATACTCTGGATTTTTTTGATTCCATTTGAACCTCAAACCCGTTCCGCTTTTTGGGCGCTGCGGCATTCATCTGCCTTATTCAACAATAGAATTATTTGTCAGCATTGCGGATGTAGACGAACCAATAGATCATTCCCACCATGATGGCGCCGCCAATGATATTTCCAATGGTGACTGGCAGGAGGTTGGCAATAAAGAAATTGCTCCAGGTCAGGTGAGGGAAATCTGCGGCGGTCTTGCCGATCATTTCAAAAAGTTTGGGGTCACCAAAGTTTTTGACGAATAATGCGAGAGGGATGTAGTACATGTTGGCAACGCTATGCTCGAACCCGGCGGCAATGAAACAGGCGACGGGCAGGGTGACTGACATAATTTTGTCTGTGGTGCTGCGGGCGCTGTAAGACATCCACACACCCAGGCAGACCAAAACGTTGCACATGATTCCCAGCGCCACAGCCTGAACAAATTCCAGTGAGGTTTTTGCCTCGCCAATGCCCAGCGCAGTCAGCCCTATGGCTCCATTGCCAAAAAGATATTGTTTGCCCAGAAACATAATGTAGGCTGTCAAAATAGAGCCAATAAAGTTTCCAACATACACAATGCTCCAATTTCTTAGCAGTTGGGCAAGGGTCACTTTTTTGCTGGCAAAAGCCATGACAATTAAGGTGTTGCCGGTAAATAACTCCGCCCCGCCTACAACCACCAAGATCAATCCGATGGAAAATACCAATCCCATTAACAAGCGGATGATGCCGTAGGGAATACCGGTTGAGAAAATAATCGCGCCGCTGGGGTCTTTGATTGGCATACTTCCAGCCGCAACGGTGGTGGCAAAAATGGCGCCCATGCTGATGAAAGCCCCCGCCAAAACCGCCAGCATAAACATTTTTGAAGTTTCCAGACTGGCTTTCTTAACACCCAATGCCTCTGCTTTGAGCGCCATGTCTTTGGGCAAAATTGCGTCAAAAGAAACTTGATCGGTCATAAAAATTCTCCTTATTCCGAACACGATCGAATTGCCTTGTAGTATGTTTCTTTTCTGCTATTAATGCCAGTGGGAATGGTCACTTTCTTTTGTGACAACTTTCCCAAACGAAGCATGTATTTTAGACCTTATTTATCGTAGTTGGAGGCCTCGTACGGTACAGCCTGACTAATATTTCGGTTAGCAGATACAATTACAGCAATGAACATAACTTCCCGTCTGAATCTTTCAGTTGACGCGCATCCTGACAAACCTGTTTTCATCTTCTTTTCTGCGCGGGATAAAAAATGGGAAACCCTCACCTATCAACAACTTGCGGATTTGGTCGAACGCTTCGCCTCTGGACTTTTGGCGGGAGGCGTAACCCCAAACATGACCGCCGCCCTGATGACCCCGCCCTCAGTTGATTTTTTTGCCCTGGCATTTGCCATGCTGAAAGTGGGTGTCGTCCCCATTATTCTTGACCCCGCCATCGGCTTGAAGAAAGTGGGCGAATGTATTGCCGAAGCCCGCCCCGATATTTTCATCGGCAACACGCTGACGCATACCTTGCGGATTTTGTTTGGTTGGGGGAAGGATTCTGTAAAACATCATTTCACTATTGAGTCGGTCAAAGGTCAAAGGTCGAAGGTCAAAAATCCAATTCCCAATTCCCAACCTCCATCTGCCGCCATCATCTACACCAGCGGAAGCACGGGCATTCCCAAGGGTGTGCTTTTTTCGCATGAGAATTTTTCGGCGCAACTGGATATTCTGGTTGATACCTTTCACATCTCACCTGATGAAATGGATTTGCCCGCCTTTCCGCTTTACGCGCTGATTGATGCGCTGTTGGGCGTTACTTCGGTCATTCCTGATATTTCCTTTCCTGTGCCTGGCAAAACAGACCCCGCAAAAGTGATTGGCGCCATTCAACGTTTTAACGTGACCAACATGTTTGCCTCGCCTGTGGTGTTAGATATTCTTTCAAAGTATGGCATTCCTCGCGGCGTAAAACTTCCCAGCCTCAAGCGGATCATTACAGCGGGCGCGCCTGCCACCATTCAACTTCAAAATGATTTTAGAAAATTGCTGAATGATGAAACCGATCTTTTTGGAATTTACGGCGCGACCGAAGTTTTGCCAATTGCAAAGGTGGAAAGCCGCGAGATATTTGAATTAAAAGAAATGACCGCCCAGGGCGCGGGCGTATGTTTGGGAAGACCCGTCAGCGGGGCGAGGGTGCGGGTGATTGGAATCAGCGAGGCGGCTGTGGACGAGTGGCAGGATTCGCTTGAGGTGAAACCCAATGTCGTTGGGGAGATCACAGTTCAAGGCGGGGCAGTGACTGAGTCTTACATCGTAAGAGAAGAGGCGAATCGCATATCTAAAATCCAGCACGAAAACGGAATCATTCACCGCATGGGTGATGTGGGATATTTTGATGAGGCGGGTTGCCTGTGGTATTGCGGGCGAAAATCGCATCGGGTAACGACAGATGATGGCGTGATGTTTACCGAGCAGATGGAAGGAATTTTCAATGCTCATCCGCTGGTCTTTCGCACAGCGTTGGTTGCGGTACACCGTGAACCTGTTTTATGGGTTGAACTCAAAAGTGGAGTTTGGGCAAACAAAGATAAAATTAGAAGCGAGTTGAAGGAACTGGCAAAAGACCATCCGCAGGCTTCAAAAATAAAGGTGTTTTTATTTATGAAAAAATTTCCCACCGATGTAAGACATAATTCCAAAATCATCCGTGAACAATTGGCAAAACGCGCTGTCCGCCAATTGTTTGCGATCAATCGCCCATGAAGACGCTTATCACTGGCGCAACAGGATTTTTAGGCGGCGCATTAAGCCGCAGGCTGCACGGCATGGGCTGGGATGTGACCGCGCTTGGGCGCAACGCAGCGAAGTTGAATCAACTGGAAGATGAAGGAATGCGCGTTCTTCGTATTGATTTGAAAGAAAAGGATGCGCTGAACGCTGCCTGCAAAAGTCAGGAAGTTGTGTTTCATTGCGCGGCGTTTCCGTCACCGTGGGGGAACTTTGAAAAGTTTTATCAAGCCAATGTAATTGGCACGCGCAATGTGATTCGCGGCTGTGAGGAAAATAACGTAAAGCGGCTGGTGCATGTTTCCACGCCCAGCGTATATTTTGGCTATGACTCGCGCATCAATGTGAAAGAAACTGATGAACTGCCCAAACCCGTCAGCAATTATGCGGCGACAAAAATTTTAGCCGAGCAGGAAGTGGATGAGGCGTTTGCGCGTGGATTGCCCGCCATTTCGATTCGTCCGCGCGCGTTGTTTGGACCTGGCGATACGGTGATTTTTCCGCGTTTGATTCCGCGTTTGCAATCGGGGCGGCTTCCTATTTTGGGTGATGGCGAAAATATTATTGACCTGACATATATTGAAAATGTGGTGGATGCGCTTTTGTTGTGCGCCGAATCGCCTGCAAATACGCTGGGTAAAAAATACAATATCTCCAACGGCGAGCCTGTCAAAATTTGGGAACTGGTCAATCAGATTTGTGATGCGTTGAATCTGCCGCATCCCAAACGCAAAATTTCATATCAAGCCGCCAATGCCGCTGCTACAGCCATTGAGTTTGCTTATTCCATTATTCCATACAGCCCCGAACCGCCGCTGACCCGCCTCACGGTCAGCATGATGGCGCACAGCACGACGCTGGATATTTCTGCGGCGCGAAGCGAACTTGGGTATCAGCCAAAAGTTTCCATTGACGAAGGCGTGGAAACTTTTTTGAAATGGTGGAAGGATATTCACCACTGAGAGCACAAAGCACACAGAGTTTTTTAGATTTTCTCTGTGACCTCTGTGTGCTCCGTGGTAAAAGGTTTTTATGAAAATTAATGTTCTTCACGCAGGCTATTGCACGGCTCCCGAACATATCGCCATTCACGGCGGACGCTGGCGCACGATTCGTTTTCCCGCGATGTTCGCGCTCTTTCGTCATCCAACATTTGGCGCGATGCTTTTTGATACGGGCTATTCCTATCGCTTCTTTGACGAGACGAAAAAATTCCCTGCGCGGATGTACCGCTGGACAACGCCAGTGACGCTTCATGAAGAGGATTTGGCGGTGAATCAACTTTCAGCTTTTGACCTTCATCCCAAAGATATTTCGCACGTTTTTATTTCTCACTTTCACGCGGATCACATCACCGCCCTGCCCGATTTTCCTGCGGCGCGTTTTGTTTACCTGCCCCACGCTTTTGGACATTTGCGCCACCTGCCGCCTTCTGAAGATATGAAAAACGCTTTCCTGCGCGGACTCATCCCATTGGATTTTGATTCGCGTTCGCATGAAGTGGATATATCCAAGCCTGTGCTTTTGGCGGAGGAATACGCGCCGTTCCAAACTGGCTATGATTTGCTTGGCGATCAATCGCTCATCGGCGTGGAATTGCCTGGTCATGCCTACGGTCAGATGGGTTTGTTTGCCCGCGATGATGACGGAAAACTTTTCTTTTTTGTGGCGGATGCCGCATGGCTGAAACAATCCATCGTTGAAAATCGTCCGCCGCACAAGGTTGCCAATTTGCTATTTCCCGATCCCGAAGCCTACCGCGAAACGCTGGGACATTTGCACACCTATCATTTGGCTCACCCCGAAACGCATGTTGTCCCGTCACATTGCGAAGCGACAATTCGAGAACTTGAAAAATAGGCTCTCCTGTTTCTGGCGGGATGATTGCTTACTCAAAGAACTTTTGCCGCGAATTTCGCTGATTTCCACAGATTATCAAAGAAAAATTCGCGCGAATCCGCGCAATCCGCGGCTATGGTTTTGTTTTCCCGTTAAAAACGGTAGAGCCGAAAAATATTAACCAAAAAGGGTCACGAAGAAAACCTTTGTGGTAAAAAAACATGGAACCCCAACTTTTCACCCGCGAGAACATCCACACCCTGACCTTTCCGCAAACGGAGGACGGGGACTATGCGCGTCGGTATCTTTTGCCGATGATGTTGGATGGCGCGCAGACATATATCCGTAATGTGTTCAAGACACAGTTGATGCTTGCCAGGGTTGGCGGGGTCATCATCCCCATCACAACCTCAGATTTTCATGTTGACAATACCTACACGGTTTCACCGTACAGTCATTATGTTTCGTATGGCGGGTTTGAGGAAGTGAAGCACCTCAACAATCCGCCCGTTGAGAAAATAATTAAACTGCTGATGGGTCCCATTGCCTGGTATTTTCGCAAGGCTGATTTGGATAAAGTTGCCTATGTCAACAATTATCTGCTTTCGACGAATCTGTATCCGTCAGTAAACAGCGACCAGTTATCGGCGTTGAGCGAAGCGCTGCCGAAGTGGTTTCCAGATCGCGTGATTGTTTTCCGATCTGTGGACGAGAAAAAAAATCCGCATATTGCAGATATTCTAAAAGCGAAAGAATATGATTTGGTTTTGAGCAGGCAGGTCTGGTACATGGATGCGGAAGAGGCGAGCCGCACGCGTCAATACAAAGAGGATGCGCGCGTGCTTCGCAGGCATGGCTATGAAATTGTGGACGGCAAGGATTTATCGGATGTCGAATTGGCGCGTTCACTGGATTTATATAACATGCTCTACCTTGAAAAGTATTCGTATTACAACCCGCAGTTTACCTTTGAATTTATGAAACTTGCGCGCGATAACGAAGTTCTACATCTGCGCGCCTTGAAACGTGACGGAAAAATAAACGCGGTAATGGGTTTTTTCATCCGCAATGGCGCGATGACGCAGCCGCTGTTTGGTTACGATACAAGTCTGCCGCAGGAGGAAGGCTTGTATCGCCTGCTGACGTTGATCACATTGCAGGAGGGGTTGCGTCGAAACTTGCTTGTTCACGCCAGCGGGGGGGTGGGTAAGTTCAAAAAGGTGCGCGGCGGAAAGTCTGTTATTGAGTACAATGCTGTGTATCACAAGCATTTGCCCCTTTGGCGGCAGACGCCGTGGAAGTTGATTAAGGCAATTTCAAAATATGCGATACCGTATTTTCAGAAGAAAGATTTTTAGCCATGGTGAATAGGAGAGTTTATGCAAGTTAACATCCCCCTTAAAATTATTGGTCTTGGACGGTATTTACCAAATCATGCAGAGGTGGAAGCGCTGTGCGGACTTTCGGCGGGCTGGGTGGAGCGCCGCAATGGGGTGCGCGAGCGGCGCTGGGTGACGGATGAAACGTCGTCTTTCATGTCGGCGCAGGCAGCGCGGGAGGCGTTGGACGAAGCCAAACTCAAACCAAATCAACTTGATTTAATTATCAACGCTTCTGGCACGGGCGAGCAAGCCATCCCCGATACAGGGGCGCTGATTCAACGCCAGTTGGGGTTGGGCAAGTCTGGTATTCCTGCCATGACCGTGCATACCACCTGCTTAAGTTTTGTTGCGGCGATGGATGTGGCTTCAAACTTTATCAATAGCGGAAGATATAAAA